>JAQIDB010000021.1 GCA_027858225.1 Candidatus Delongbacteria bacterium | reverse complement strand
TTCATAGCTTCTTCAACAGTGATAGTACCTGCGTTTATCAGATCAATAAAACTATCAGTCATAAGTCTCATTCCCTTTGCTTTACCAACTTCCATAAGTGATGGTATTTGAAAAGTCTTACTTTCTCTAATCAGATTTGCAACTGCAGTAGAACATATCAATGTTTCATATACCGCAACACGTCCACCTTCCACTCTCTTACAAAGCATTTGAGAAACTACTCCAATAAGTGATTCTGCAAGCATTGTTCTAATCTGATTTTGTTGATTGGCAGGAAATTGATCAATAATACGGTCAACAGTACCAACTGCAGTGTTCGTATGAAGTGTCCCCATTACCAAGTGACCAGTTTCAGCCATTTCAATAGCAATAGCGATCGTTTCAAGGTCTCTCATCTCTCCTACTAGAATAACGTCAGGATCTTCTCTTAATGCAGCTCTAAGGGCCTTCTTGAAAGACTGTGTATGTTCTCCCACCTCTCTTTGGTTTACTAGACATTTTTTATTCTGATGAACAAATTCTACAGGATCTTCAACGGTGATTATATGTTTTTGTGTATTTCTATTTATATGATCGATCATTGCAGCAAGAGTAGTTGACTTACCTGATCCTGTGGGTCCTGTAACGAGTATTAATCCTTTAGGTAAGCTACAAAGTTCTATAATTGCGTTAGGTATATTTAAAACCTCCGGAGTAAGTATCTCGAATGGTATTTGTCTGAAAACAGCTCCTGCACCTTTATTGTCTCTGAAAATATTAGCTCTAAAACGACAAAGTTCAGGTATTTCATAAGCATAATCAGAATCATTTGTTTCTTTAAACTCTTTAATGTTTTTGTCTGGAGTTATTTGGTTTATTACAGTCCAGATATCGTTCTCAGTCAGTTCAGGATAGTCCTCAAGTATCATCATATCCCCATCAATCCTCAAAATAGGCTTACTCGCGGTACTCAAATGAAGGTCGGATGCATTATTATCAAGCATAAAGCTAAGAAGCTCATCGATCTTAATATTAGTAGTTGTTGAAACACTCTCAGGATTGTCCACATTAAATACGATCGAAGTATCATCTGATGTGAAATTTATTGATAAGCCGTTGTAATTAAAATTCGGAGCATTATCAAAAACTTCTTTACATTCTTCTTTCATAGCAGCAATATCATTTCCGTTAAGTGGATTTTGTGAAAGAGTTCTGCTTTTACCGGATATTACTAAGTAAGGTGGTTCTCCGACCTTTAATGCAATTTGATCGCCATTTTTTGAAACAAGTGCGTTTAATAGCTTTTCGATGTTACTCATACTATTTCCACCTTATTGATTTTATTTTTATTGATATAAATCTTCTTGCAATCTTTGACAAATGTAAGAAAAGAATGGTCTCCATTAAGAAAATCTACCGTTCTTGCCCTATATTCAGGAAGATCTTCATATGCTACAACTTTAATTTTTTCACCTGTGATAAATTGAACTGAAAGAATTTTCTCATCCTCCTTAATGTCACCCTCGATCTTTTCCAATTCCTGTACGTAAATCACTGACTCAAGATTGATAATCGTAAAAGTATCCTTGCCATTTGTAATAAATGATGGAACAAACTGTTTGTCACTGTCAAGTAATTCAATTATGGTTTGCTCTCCGGCTCTGGTCTCAGATAGCTTATTTAAAAAGATAGTTAACTGATGTTTTTTTATAACACCACCATCTTTGAAAGCAACTATGACCTCTTTCTTTATTTTTGGAATACTAATATCATCCATGATATCTCCATATATGATTTAATTAAAATTTATTTATCAACTCTATGAACAATTCAAATCCATACTTCATAGCTTTTTCATCAGGTTTATATTTTGAATTATGTAATCCGTATTCTCTGTTATCATCATTCCCAGCTCCGAGCCAAATGATAGCACCAGGTACTTTATTCAGCATAAATGAAAAATCTTCGCCAGTCATTTTAGGCTTACATTCGATGAGTTGAAGATCATTATTAAATTTCATACCTTTTATCTTTTCAGCAATTTCTTTATTATTTATAGCAGGAATATATTCAGAAGGTCGTTCGAATTCATTTGTACAATCATAAGCAAGGCATACTGCTTCGGTCATATCTTTGATTTTTTTCTTTATAAGTTCTAATTCATTAATTGTGTAAGAACGGGCTGTACCTCTGATTATCGAAGTATCCGGGATAATATTAGCGGCTTCTCCCCCTCTACAAATCCCGATTGATAGAACATTTTCGTTAATTGGGTCCATAAATCTCGAAGTAATAGTATTCAACATTAAAGAAAGAATATTCATTGCTGTGTTCACATCTATGTTTTCATGAGGAGATGCAGCATGACCACCTTTACCTGTTAAAGTAATTGCAAATTCAATAGTACCGGCAAACATTTTACCTGAATTAAAAGCTATGGAACCTACAGGAAATTCATTTATGTTATGCAGTGCATATATCTCTTTTACATCAAATATATCGAATAGTCCTTCTTCGACCATTAATTTGCCACCACCTCGTCCTTCTTCTGCAGGTTGAAATATCAAGAGAATATTTTTCCGTGGTTTGTTTTCGGAAATCCATTCAGCCAATGTAAGTACCATGCTCATATGAAGATCATGTCCACAGGCATGCATATAACCATTATTATGAGATGCAAATTCATAATTGGTATCTTCTGTGATCTTCAAACCATCAAGATCAGTTCTGAAAGCTATATAACTTCCATCTACCGGCTTATAAGAAGCTACAAATCCTGTTTTGGCCATTTTCTTTATTTCAAAGCAATTCAATCTTTCAAGAATATTCAAAATATATTCACCGGTCTTGAATTCGTTGTAGCAAATTTCGGGTATTTTATGTAATTCTCTTCTGTGTTTAACCAAGTTGTTAAAATAATCGGTCATTTTTTCTCCAAAATTCAGTAAATATCAACTTTAATAATATAACTTGTAAAGATTAGGTTATGCAAGAATATTAAATTTTTTTTCGGATTCTTATATCAGTATAAAGTAAAGTAATAACTGATTGACTTTAAATTGCAAAAATTATATATTCTTACTATCTTAAATCAACACAAATTGAGGATGAAATGAAGCCAAAAGTTTTAGTTCTGATCACAGACGGAATAAATTGTAATGTTGAAACTGGAAGAGCGTTTGAACTTGCAGGTGCTGTTATAGAAGAAGTACATTTGAACTTAATATTATCAGGAGAAAAAAAACTGAATGATTACGATATCATAGCTTTTTCAGGAGGTTTTTCTTACGGTGATGATGTGAAAAGCGGAAAGATACTTGCTCATAACCTTCTAAAGTTAAAAGATGACCTTTATAAATTTATTGAAAGTAAAAAACTTATTATCGGTATTTGCAATGGTTTCCAGGTTTTAACTACTTTGGGAATTCTTCCATATAATAATTTGGGTGAACCAGATGTGTCTTTATACTGGAATGATACATCACATTTTGAATGCAGATGGGTTGATGTAAAAATACCAGAAAAAGTAAATTCTCCTTGGCTTAAAGACCTTAATGGTAAAACTATAAAGATCCAGGCTGCTCACGCAGAAGGTAAACTGATAACTAAGACTGAAGATGAATATCAAGCATTATTCGACAATGAACTTGTGGCTTTTCAATATCTAGATAGCAATAATAATCCAACTGAAGAGTATCCATATAATCCTAATGGATCAAAGTTAGGGGTAGCCGGATTAGTTGATATTACCGGAAAAATTCTGGGAATGATGCCTCACCCTGAAAGAAATGTAGAAAAATTTCATCATCCAAATTTCAGAGATCTTCCTGAAGACTTTGTGCCTGATGGACTTAAGATCTTTCAAAATGCTGTAGATTACTTCAATTAACAAACTATAATTTCAACTAACAGTAGTTTTACTATGCGTAACTATTCAATACTAATGTGGAATGAGATCTTTGTTCTAAGAAAAGATCGAAGAGTAAGAATTAAGCTAATGTTGAGCTTTATGATAATATTGTATGTTCTTTTCTTTTCATTTTTTGAGAAAAATTCAAACATTCTTTCATTTTATTTTTTTGGTTTCTTTTTCATATCTCCATTAATCGATTTTTCATTTTATTTAGATAGGATAAAAAAGAGATTTCCACGATTCTTAGGAATGGGTTATTCCCTTAGACAGGTTATACTGACTAAAACGATAGTTATTTTTTCTCTGGGTTGTATATTTGGAGTTCTATTTTCTTCTTTAGCTTTATATATAGGAACACTTGGAGTTTTTAATGTTAATTTAGAACATCATCATATGGCAATGTTGCTGAGTATAACATTGTATAATTTCTGGATCATTCTGATAAGTGGTTTGATACAAACAAGGTTTGAGATCATATTCCCAGTGAGATTATTTAACATCTTGGTATTTATACTGTTTGTTAACTTCAATAACAGTATCGATGCTATATACGAAACTGATATTTTACAAAAACATTTCCCTTTAGGAATGATTTTCATTATATTGTTAACTGTATTTTTAGCCGGAAAACTAAATAAAGATAAAATAACTTAGTATGGATCTTGACTTATTACCATTCATCGCTCTTTACCCCGAAATACATTATCGTTTTAAGTATTTTCCTTTTTCACTTTATTTTAAAAAAGAACCGGAAATACTGATAGATGTACCGTATAAAACTTTAAGTAAGAATGTTCCTATATTTATTCTCATAAAGGATGCAGATAAATATCCAGTTAGAGTTCATGCTATTAGATTTTCATTCGATTTTGAGAATGGTACACACTTTGCGAAAACGTATTTGATTAAGAAAGATATAGGTAAGAAATTCTATTGCAGATCCTTCCATTTTGAATTTGAAGAAACAAAGGGTGTTGCATATGTTAAAGCTGAAATTCAAGTTACAATAGATGGTCAACAGAAAACATATATAAATGATAATTTTAATAAAGATATCACTGAATTAAAAGTTTACATCGATGATGATGAGGAGATGTTTGAAGGATTTATTCAAGGTGATATGCATTATCATTCCCAATATACTTCAGATCAAGTTGAATTTGGAGCTCCTTTGACCATGACAAGAGATTGTTCGGAGAGTCTTGGATTGAATTTTGTGGGTGTTACAGACCATTCATACGATCTTGATGATGAGGTAGGAAATTATCTCAAAAGAGATGTTGACACTCCTTTATTCCACGAAATGAAGAGGGTTTGTACAGATCTTACTGATGAGGATATAAATTTTATCCCTGGTGAAGAGATAACTGTGAAGAACAGCAAGGATAGGAATGTTCATTTACTTGCTTTGAACAATAAAGATTTCTTCTATGGTGAAGGAGATAGTGCAGAAAATTGGTTTGACAGAAATAGTAGCAACTCAATTGATTCTGTCTTCGATACTGCTGATGAAGATACATTGTTAATTGCCGCTCATCCGTTGAATAAAGTTCCTCTTTTAGAATATTTGCTTATTAAGAGAGGTATATGGAATGATGTTGATCTGAGCAATAAGAAATTAAAACTATTGCAGATCCTGAACGGTGAATTTGATGATGATTTTCAGGCAGGAAAGACCAAATGGGTTGAAATGCTTTTAACGGGTAGGAAGATATTTATTGTTGGTGGAAATGATGCTCATGGAAATTTTAACTTATTTAGACAAATTAAGTTCCCAATGTTTAAATTGATAAATGAGAACAAGCAGGTATTCGGTAGGTGTAGAACAGTAATTAAAGCTGAATCAAATTCGACTGAAGATATATTTTCTGCTATGAATAATGGAATTTCATATATCACAAATGGACCACATATTAAATTTTATGCTAAAGATATCAACTCAACTGAATATACATATGGTGATGAGATTTTACTAAACGAAGGTTCTATTGACCTTAATTTCAGTGTTAAAACATCTACAATGTCAGGGCATATTAAAAGCATTATCATATTTAGAGGAAATTTGAATTCCAATAGTGAAAAAATAGTTTATAACGAATCTCCAAAAGGTATGATCTATGAGTTTGAGGATTCAATAGCTATCTCAGAAGATAAAATTTCATGCTATTACAGAGTTGAAGTTAATTCAGTTTATCATTTCCCAAACGGTGAATCTTCGAATAATTTTGCTATTACTAACCCTATCTGGGTTGTTCGATCTTAGAAAATAGATAAATCCAAATCATCCCAACCGTACCCTTCACCTTTCAAGATATGGCCTGCAGGATGATATTCTTTTTCAGCTACCACTTTTCCACCGAGTTTATCATAGAACTTTCTGTAAGGATTACTTCCGAGTACCCAGAGAAACAAAGAATTGTAGCCAAGTTCTTTAACTTTAGCTATAAATTCACTTATCAGCATCTTCCCTATTTCCTGACCTTGATATTCTTTCAGTACATATATCTTTTTAAGCTCATATTTGTACTTTTCCATTGTTCCAGGATGATCATTCTTTGCACCACCAGAGAATCCTACAATTTCACCTTCATCCTCAGCCACGAAGAATATTTCGTAATCGCTTTCAAAAGTTTCGTTCCATTTAGCTATCCTTTCTTCTAAAGTTCGAGCAGTAAGAAACTCATCAGGCATCAAACCACGGTAAGTTGTCTGCATTGCTTTAAAATGTACTTTTGCGATATCATTGATATCAGATGTATTTGCTTTTCTAATTGTTATCATATTTTATCTCTAAGTTTATATTCAGCAATCCAGTAATATTTTAATTTTTGAATATTAATATCATCAGAATACTTTATCAATAGATTTTTTAGATAAGTTTCAGTTGGAAAATTCTTAAGTATTTCGAATTCTTTTCCATTATCAAGCTTTCTGATCTGATATGTATTTCCATCTTCATCTGTCCTAGATACCGGGGTACTACTACCATCAACGAATAAATTATCTATGAAAACAACTTTTGCTCCGGGTTCTAACTTGGAATGAAACGTTTTTAAAAACTCCTCGATCCTGTTAAGTGGAATATGTGACCAGAAAAAACCAGCAAATCCTGCATTGAAGTTTCCAGCTACACTTGAAAGCTTATACGCTTCATCTTGTATGAAACTCACATTAGAAATATTGTAATCTCTTGATCTCGCGATCTCAAGGACTTCATCATTAAAATCAGTAGATAGGATAGAATTTGCAGTCTGAGAAATAGTCTTAGTCCAATAACCTGTTCCACAAGCTGTTTCAAGAACATTTAAACCAGAGAAAGCTTCTTTTAGATATTTATGTAACTTCTTAATATCGTCCTGTCTTTCAGCCTTTAAGTAAACCTTATCGTGCTCTTTAGCTCTTTCTGCGTAGTATTGTTT
>JAQIDB010000002.1 GCA_027858225.1 Candidatus Delongbacteria bacterium | reverse complement strand
ATTATCTTAGCTTACATGTTTATCCTTGTTCCTTATTTGATAATTGATAAAGACATGGGAGCTTTTGAAGCTATGGGTGAAAGTATGAGACTTACGAAAGGTTACAAGATGGATATTTTCGCAGGTCATTTTATCGTTATGATCATTATCCAAGTAATATCAATGTTCATTATAACATTACCTTTTACAATACCAATGTCATTGTTCGTAATGATCTATCCTTATTTAGTTCTTACAGGTCAAGTAGGTACTGCAAGTCAACCTACAAAAGAAGCAGCTGAACCAGAAGTTGCACCTGAAGTAAAAACTATTCCTGAACAAGAATAATATATTCTGGAAAATGAATTTCAAGGCGAGATAATTCTCGCCTTTTTTTTAAATATTCTGGAGACAAAATGAAGCTGATCTTAAATATTTTACTGCTGATAATACCTGTATTACTTTCTGCGAAGTCATATAAAGTGACCTATGAACAATACAACAAAGATAAGAAACAGGAAAACGGAATTACTTTTAATTACAGTAATAATATCGCTTATCTATCAGGTGTAGATGATAAGATAAAGAATTATACCGATTTTAAAAACGGAGAAAATGTAAGCACCATAAAATACTCCGATAAATTATATAAGGACGTTACTCCCTTTGACTCCCTTCCCAAACCGACTTTCAGTGATAATCCTGAAACTATCCTTGGTTACAAATGTCAATATGCATCTTATTCTTACTTCTCTAATAAAATTGAAGTTTGGTTTACCGAAGAAACGAAAGCGAAAGGATCACCTTATAGTAGATTTTTACCAAAAAGCAATTCTTTAGCATTGAAGATCGTTGTTAATGGAGACAGAAATATAATTGCAGACTCGATTGCTGTATTAGAAGAGTATATAGATCAAAAGTATAACTCAGATGATGCTTTATTGGTTACTAAAGCTGAATTTGATGAAATCAAGATAAACTCCAGATTTATAAAATTGAAAATATTTGAAGAAGAAACTATAAACTTTGACAATGGGATCTTACCTGCCCAGGAAGAAGTTTTAAAGAGGGATACAACGTATCATTTCTCAAAAGGTTCTGTGATAATGAAAAAGATCAAGTTGACCGACGAGCTTAAGAACAGTGGAATGATCTTTGCGAAACTCAGATGCAGATCGAATGGTGATGCCTATGATCGGACCGGTTCAGTTTTTATTATCCCTGAGAACGATAAAATTTCTGTGCTTGATGGTTACCAGTTCGGATTGGATAAGTTACCTGTTAACACAGATAATAAAGAAAGAAAATACCAGGGGATTACCCGAAATAAAGCCTACGATCCAGTAATTGAAATTATAAGATTTATTACTTCCTTCGGTTCTGATTACTTTAATGATAAGAACAAGATAAATAATTATGACTGGGATGATGATGTAATATATAAGCAGGAGATATCTTCATTAATCCCTAACGATAAGGATGAGATTTGGGTAGGTGTTTTTGTAGGGAACTACGATAAAGGTGGTCATAAAGTAAGTCTTGCTCTTGACTTTCATCCCGGATACAATGAAAATGACAGTATTAAGTTCACAAAATATATTCAACCATTGTTTTCTACAGTTAATACACTGGAAATGTCAGGACAGAATTACGGAAAATTATTTGACAACGATACACTTAGAGTTGATTTTGATATTACTGATAAAATTGAAGATCTTACATTGCTTTTCACTACTACCGGTCATGGTGGTTGGGGTGGTGGAGATGAATTTAATCCCAAGCTTAATCAAGTTTTAGTTGATGGAGTGGAAGTATTCAAGATTTATCCTTGGAGAACGGACTGTGCAACTTATCGATTATCAAATCCTGCATCAGGAAATTTTGGAAATGGAGTTTCATCAAGTGACTTAAGTAGATCGAACTGGTGTCCGGCTACGTTGACTCCTCCATATCTTATTCCTCTTGATAGTTTAAAACTTGGAAAACACATTGTTGAAGTTGTGATTGATCAAGGTAAGGATGATGGTAATGCATGGAACGTTACAGGCGTGTTAACTGGAAAGATAGAAACTAGGATTAAATAATTCTAACTTTTTATCTCATCCTTAATATCGTGGTCAAGATCGCCTTTCATGATCTTCATGAATAAAGTCCCATCTCTGGAAAGATTCTCAACAGTATCATACTCTACCATTTTATTATCACTTAGAACAATAACTTTATCCGCATGAAGTGCAGTGGCAAGTCTGTGAGTTACAATAATACAACTTGTATCAGGAAGGTTTTCTTTGAAACTTGTCCAGAAGATCTTCTCTGTATGAGCATCCATAGCAGCAGTGCAATCATCCATTAGTAGAAGCTTAGGCTTTCGTATAAGTGTTCTTGCAATAGATAACCTCTGCTTCTGTCCACCAGATAGGCTTAGACCCTTTTTACCTAGAACTGTCTCCATTTTCTTAGGAAATTTATCTATCTCATCTGTCATAATAGAAGTCTTTAAGTTCTGCTCAATCTCTTCATCTGTAAACTCATCTCCAAGTTCTAGATTCATCTTAATTGTCTCTGAGAAAAGAACATTTTCCTGCTTAATATAACCGATGATATCACCTAAAGAAGCATTCTCAATTTCATCTATTGGAATTCCATTTATAGTAACATGGCCTGCAGAAGGTCTAAGATTACCAGCAATGATCTCAAGCAAAGTTGATTTACCGCTTCCAACAGCACCTACAATGGCAAGACTTTCTCCTTTCTGCAGATTGAAAGATACATTGTTTATAGATTTTTTTTCACTATCATCGAACTTAAAATCAACATTTACAACTGATATTCCATTAAAATCATCAACTTTCTTCGTTCTATTCTTCGAAATATCATGATCATCACCTGTCTCTGTTTCGACAAGTCTGTCAACGTAACGAAAAACCTGCTTAGATGATGCATAGAACCAACTTATAGTCCAGATCGGATTAACCAGTTGTTGTAGATAAATAATGAAAAGTAAGAGTGTTCCAAGCGTGATTCCTTCCCTGACGACATAAACACTTCCGATGAACATAACGATTATGATACCTGCATTGTTAACAAGCATTGAGAAGAATTGGATCACTTGATTTATTTTTAGAAATTCTTTCTCTCTTTTTACTCTTTCCTCAAGAACTTCATTGTATTTTCTTATCTGATCATCTTCACTTTGAGTGGTCTTTATTACTCTTATCCCAGAAAAACAAGCTTCTAGTACATTATTACAGTCAGAAATTGACTTCTGTTTAGCTGTAGTATATTTGACCATTTTATCTTCGGTCTTTGCAAGGATTATAACCAGAAATGGTAGAGGAATGAAAGTATACAACGTAAGTGGAACTGAATAGAAGAACATTACTCCAAGTGTAAAACCGAGTACTAGAACAGCTTCAACCGGTCTTAGAACTCCTGAGCACGAATACCAAGAAATCCTATCCCATGCACCGTCTATATCATCAGTTAACCTTGTAAGAAGATCACCGGTTCTAAATCTTTTGAAAAAATGTTCGTTTTTCTTTGTAAAGGACTTAAAGTATTTATTTCTTATCATCACTGTGAAAAGTATATTCAGATAAGCTCTAAAATTTGGCAATGCAACCGCAAGTAATTCATGCAATACTGCTGCTGCAAGATAGATCAATATTACTTCATGCATCTGATCTACCTGATAATCTCCACCGAGTTCATCAACGATATATTTTAAAAATATAGGAAAAGCAGTCTTTGCTACAATGGTGATCATTGTAATAGAAAGGACAAGAAGCATCTTTTTCTTTGCTTCCTTCCAAAACTGCCAGAACCACTTAAAATATAAAAACATTTATTTCCCTTTGTCACTCTTTGAACGAGTGACATTTAAATTCTTTATCTTCACTTTGATCAATTCTTGTCAAATTACAAAGTATCACTTCAAACTCACCAATATTAATATTTTTTTTACATTTCTTACACAATTCCGGAAATGGTACTGAATCAGGATCTACCATTGTCCCATCATCTAATCTATAAGGTGTCATGATTTATCCTGTATTATTTTTTTTGTAGTAAAGTTATTATTTTTCTTTAGTGTCTTCTTTTGTTCAGTATTAAGTTTTCTTTCAAGTTTTTTAACATCTTCCTCTGGTGGCAAGTTTTCAGGAGTGATACCTCTGGAAAGAAGTGTTTCTCTTACTGATTTATTGTTTGTCACATGTTCTTTCGAAATTTCAAACTCCGTACTCATCTCCTTATCCTTTGCATTGAATATCGTAATTTCAGTAGCAAAATCTTTGGCTTTTAGGAGTATTGTTGGCATAAAATCAGCTAATGGTTTCTTCTTAATTCCCCATTTTTCTTTCATTTGTTTAGTAGACCTATTAAATAGAGATCTATCTCCCTTACTTCTTATGAGAGCAAAATTTTTATTTTCACCTGTCTGTTCAAATATCACTTTAGAGAGTTCTTTCTCCGTTTCGGCCAATTTATGTCTAACTTGCACTCTTTCGTATTCTAAAATTTTTTGCTCAATTATCTCAGCTTTTCTTGTTTGGATAGCAAAATAAGTTTGTGCAAAAGCTATTTCTACTTTTTGACTATCGCCATTTTGTCGACATCGACAAAATGGTTTTCTACCTTTTGTCCAGAGGCTTCACAAGCTATTTGTGATTTAGAAATAACATTCTTAAAATTACGCCATGCTGTGTACCCAAGCAGTTTTTGTAGATCTCTGGCTAACCAAAATTCTATTCCTTCTTCTGTCTGATGCACAAAAGATTCAAAATCCGTTGTAAGTGAGTGAATTACTTGTGTTTTCATTGTTTCGCCCTTCTTTGTTTTTGGTTTACTAAGCTATAGTCTTACAATTTAACAAACCAAAGTGTCAAATAATGACCTTTTGCTATATTTCTTTAACTTTTTTTATTCTATCCCCGTTTGTGTCCAATAAAGATTGGCATACAAACCTTTTATTTTCATCAATTCATGATGTGTTCCCTGCTCAACAAGTTTTCCTTGATCGAGAACGATTATCTTATCAGCATGTTCTATTGTTGATAACCTATGAGCTATTATGATCGAAGTTCTTCCTTTGAGAAGCTTAGACATACTTCGCTGTATCTCGGCCTCTGTATAAGGGTCAATTGAGCTGGTTGCTTCATCCATGATAAGTATCTCCGGATCAAACGTTAAAGCTCTTGAGAACGACAGTAACTGCCTTTCACCGAATGAAAGATTACTTCCGTCTTCGGATAGTTCCGTGTTAAAACTCTGTGGGAAATTCTTTAAGTAATTGTAAATGCCCATTTTTTTAGTCGCATCAACAACCTTTTCCTCTGAAATATCGTTTCTAAGAACTCTTAGATTATCCATAATATTTCCAGGGAAAAGAAATATATCCTGTAGAACAAGACTCATTTTTGATCTCAGAGTACTCTGCTTAATATCTTTTATATCTATTCCATCAATCATTATACTTCCATTATCAGGATCGTAAAATCTTGAAAGTAATGAAATAATAGTTGTTTTACCTGATCCTGTAGCTCCAACGATCGCGACAGTAGTACCTTTATCTATTGTAAGTGATAGATCAATCAGAACAGGCTTATCTGGTTCGTATTGGAAAGAAACGTTCTTGAATTCAATTTTTGAAGAAAAATTCAGATCTGTAACTGGTTTATCACTGTCCTTAACTTCTGGTTCTGTGTCGAGGATCTCAAAAATCCTGTCTGCTGCACCGAAAGCTCTTTGAAGTTCTCTTATCTGCTCTGATATCATGATCAATGGTTGAATTGCCAGGTGAATATATTGAATGAACATCCATACAGTACCAATTGTAATTATATCCTCTTTTATCCAATCAACACTATTGTAAAGGATCAACGCAATAACAATCTGAGGACAAAGCATCATTACGAACCAGATACTTTGCTCAAGTATATAAATTCTAAATTCATACCATCTTTTCTCTTCATTCATTTTATGAAATTTTTTCTTCGACCATTCAAGATTGTTCAGATTTCTAAGCAGCGGAATAGCTTTTATATGCTCACTCAAGAAATTAACTATCGTTGCGTAAAGCTCCCTTTCCTTTCTGAACATTGGTCTCATTTTACTAAAGATCAGATATGTTCCAAGAAGATATACAGGACTGATAGCAAGAACGAACATAGTCAGCTTTACATTTGTTGCTAACATTATTGATACAGCTATAAAAATATTCAATATTCCGTTGAGAAGTGATAGTCCGATAGATGAAAACAACATGAATAGTTTCTGAGAATCTGCTTCGATCCTGCTTATCAAACGACCACTTCCAAGCTTATCAAAGAATGAGATCGATAGTGTCATCATATGTTTCAGCATCACATTTTTGATATTGTTGACAATGTCTATACCCATAAAACCTACTATGAGCATCTCAAAATATTGAATTACACCGAATAATATGAGTAAAACAAGATAGAAACTGGCATATTTGAAAACCAAATTGAGATCTTTTGAAGGAATTGCATTATCGACCATTTCTCTGAACACTAAAGGTAAAGCTGCATTCAAAACTGTAGTTAAAACAACTGCCAGAATAGCAAGAATTATAGCTTTCTCATGCCCTTTAAAAAATACAAGAATCCTCTTCAAGGTTGAAGTGGATACCTTGGCTTTTATATGATCATCCGGTCCTTCTTTTCTCATGGTTTAAAAGATATATAAGAAAGAACAGATTTACGATATGTTTTTTGTGAATATTTTGGTTGGTTGATTGCGTTATAAAAAAAAGGGGACGAAAAGAAATCGTCCCCTACGGTTAATCATTGGTTATTAAATTACTTTCCTTCAGGAACTGTAAATATTCCTCTAAGATCTTCACTCGATGATATCAGCGTTTGAACATTCAACGCCGTATCATCATCAGCATATATCTTCCATTGATATATGTTACCAGGTACTAAATTCGCTGATGCTGAGCCATCAAAATTATATTCAATACTATATGTATCCTTAGATATTTGCTGATGTTGAACAATACCACTTGCATCAAAACCACCCCAAATAACATTACCGTTTAGATCTCTCACTTCTATAATCCATTCTTTTGTTGAAGGATATGGTCCCCAAGAAAATGTTGGTACAAGAGAATCAGCTTCAAATGCATAAATTGAATCCGCAGGATTAGTAGGAGATATCATATTTATCGAACCAGTCAGACTGAAATTTAAAGGTGTATTATTAGTTGGAAATGAAAGGTCAAGTCCATCAGGATTTTTAAAGATCCAGTCAGGATCCATTACATATCCGTCATTTTCAAAAGATGCCCATGCAATAAAATCTCCGTCTGGAATACTGTCCAGAGAATAATTTCCACCTATCTCTCTAGTGATCATACCCGGAATCACAGCCATGGTAATAGGATCTCGAAGAACGATATCCACATCAAGAGTATCTGTCGTTGCAAGGAAAGATACAGAACCTGAAAGAGCTGAACCTGCGTAAGGAGAAATTTCAACGGTAAGTGAATCATAAAGACCATCTGGATACAGAGGAGTAGTTACACCGATCACTGTAACAGTATCCAGCTTAAATCCTGATTTTAAAGCTTGGTAAGAATAATCATTATCCGGTAAATTATATAGAATAAAAAAACCGTCCGGTCCGGAAACTGTAGCATATTTTTCTGTACCACTTGAAGCTACTGCCTGGATCAGAACATTATTAACTGCAGGTTCAACAAGACCTAATACATAACTTGAATTTGCTACTGGATTTGAATTCAAGTAATATGTTTTTGTTGTAGTATCATGTTCCATTACATAAAATGGTATTGGAGTAACATTTGGTGCAGGAGACGGATCAAATCCTTGAGCAGCTAACTCAACATAGTAGTTACCTTCCTCACAATCAAAGTAAGCATTCCCATCTGCATCACTAAGATCTCTTAAGTAAGCTTCTTTTGTCTCTGCTGAAAATATTACAACATTTGAATTTTGTATCATAGAACTATCCAAGCTACTTTTAACAACTATTTTTATAGCTGTCTGAATTGGTGTTGGTGGTGAAGTTGGGTTGTCATCATCACTACAACTGATCATTTGCAATAAAAGCAGAACTGACAATAACGAAAGTGCCATCTGTAAAAATTTTTTCATAATATACTTCCTATATTTCATTTAATATTAAAAATTAAATTTCATTCCTACTGTAATACCAAGATCATTCATACCCGGTTGTGTTAGATAATCTATTGTTTCTTCTCTGTCGTCGTTAGTACCAGATGTGTCATCTATTTCATTCACTGTTTTTATCATAGAGAAACCCAGTTTTCTGAACTGAACGAACATTGAAAGTTTTTCAGAAATATTCATATCTAAACCGAAAGTAATGAATTGAGCAAAACCAAATGATGTTGCTTCTTCTTCTTCCTTGTAATCCCCTTCTTTATCTCTATTATATGAGTAAATACCTAATCCTAAACCCACAAAAGGTTTAATACTGCTGTTCGGTATTGCTTGAAAATACAGGAATTCTCCTTCTAAAGCGATTCCATTCACTGATATTTCAAATTCTTCATCAGGAGTTGTAGAATCATCATGGTTGATCTCTTCAAAATACTGCATCATACCAAATCCAGCTGAAAATCCAAGTGTAAATTTATCATTTAGTCCCATATAGTAATGACCTATTACATGCTTAGGAGAATAATCATCTATTCCTGCAAATGTTCCTGTACCAATACTCACACCGAATTGCTTTGCAAAAATCATGCTTGTAACAACAAATATTAAAACGATAAACTTTTTCATTTTTTTTCTCCTATTAAATTTGATTTTCTAATACTGAAATTTATACTTAATTACCCGATTAGTAAAGAATGAAATTAATAAAAAAAGGGGATGATCACATCCCCTAAATTATCTCTTCCTTGTCTTCCAATCTTCCTGTGAAAATATTTTTATGTTTAAAATCGCAGAAGGGCGTATATCGATACGCCCCAACGGTTTTGATTTTAATTATCAATTGTCCATTGTAAATTGTCAATTAATATTCTACGCTCTATCGTGCGTCACTTTCTGTATCAATATCTCAAGTATCTTTATCGCCGAAACAGAGATAACCGTTCCAGGGCCGAAAATAGCAATTGCACCTGCTTCGTATAAGAATTCATAATCCTGTGCTGGAATAACTCCACCGACAACGATCATGATATCTTCCCTTCCCAGTTTCTTAAGCTCTTCGATAACACTTGGAACTAAAGTCTTATGACCCGCAGCTAATGAAGATACTGCAAAAACATGAACATCATTTTCAACTGCCATCTTTGCTGCTTCTTCAGGAGTTTGGAATAATGGACCCATATCAACGTCAAATCCAAGATCAGCATAACTCGTAGCTACAACTTTTGCACCTCTATCATGTCCGTCCTGACCCATTTTAGCGATCATAATTCTTGGTCTTCTACCTTCAAGTTTATCAAATTCATCTGCGAGATGTTTTGCTTTATCGAAATCGGCATTCTGCATAGCAACTCCTGAGTAAACTCCGGATATCATTTTAATTTCTGCTTTATGTCTTCCAAAATGTACTTCAAGTGCATCAGAGATCTCTCCTAAAGTAGCTCTTTTCTGAGCTGCTTCAACACTTAATTTAAGTAAATTACCTTCTCCAGTTCTAGCACATTCGGTTAATTTCCCCAAAATTTCTTTTACATCAGAATCGTTTCTTTCACCTTTAAGCTTCTTAATTCTTTCTATCTGAGAAATTCTTACAGATGAGTTATCCACTTCAAGAACATCTAAAGCATCTTCTTTTTCTAATCTATATTTATTTACACCAACGATAACATCTTCCTTAGTATCGATCTTAGCCTGCTTTCTAGCAGAAGCTTCTTCGATCCTCATCTTTGGGAGACCACTTTCAATAGCTTTAGCCATTCCACCAAGTTTTTCAACTTCCTGGATATGACCCCATGCTTTTTCGACAAGATCTTCAGTTAATTTCTCTACGAAATAAGATCCACCCCAAGGATCAACAGCTTTACAGATCCCTGTTTCCTGCTGAAGATAGATTTGAGTGTTCCTTGCAATTCTTGCAGAGAAATCAGTCGGTAGCGCAATAGCTTCATCAAGTGCATTAGTATGAAGTGATGAAGTGTGTCCAAATGCTGCTGCCAAAGCTTCTGTACAAGTTCTTGCAACGTTATTATAAGGATCCTGCTCTGTCAAACTCCAACCTGAAGTTTGTGTGTGAGTCTTTAACTTAAGTGATTTCGGATTCTTAGGATTGAATTGGCTTACAAGTTTTGCCCAGATAAGTCTTCCTGCTCTCATCTTAGCTATCTCCATGAAGTGATTCATCCCAACAGCCCAGAAGAAAGATAATCTTGGTGCAAATGCATCAATATCAAGTCCTGCTTCAACTCCTGCTCTTAAATATTCAAGACCATCTGCCAAAGTATATGCTAATTCAATATCTGCTGTCGCTCCGGCTTCCTGCATATGGTAACCTGAGATAGAAATTGAATTGAATTTAGGCATTTTCTGTGAAGTATATTCAAATATGTCAGAGATAATCTTCATCGAAGGCTTAGGAGGGTAGATGTAAGTATTTCTTACCATGAACTCTTTTAAAATATCATTCTGGATAGTTCCTGAAAGATCTTTTAATTCAGCTCCCTGTTCTAAAGCGGTTGCAATGTAGAACGCCATTATAGGAAGAACTGCTCCGTTCATGGTCATAGAAACTGACATTTTATCTAGAGGGATTTGATCGAATAGAATGTTCATATCAAGAACAGAATCTATTGCAACACCAGCTTTACCAACATCACCGGCAACTCTTGGGTGATCGGAATCGTAACCTCTATGAGTTGCAAGATCGAAAGCTACAGAAAGTCCTTTCTGACCCGCTGCTAGATTCCTTCTATAGAAAGCATTTGATTCTTCAGCTGTTGAAAATCCAGCGTACTGTCGAACTGTCCAAGGTCTTGTCGATCCCATTGTTGAAAATGGGCCTCTGAGATATGGTGTTACACCTGCATCAAAATCCAAGTGCTCCATTTCTGTAAGGTTATCCTGAGTATAATATGGATAAATATCAATCTGTTCTGCTGAAGTTATGCTTATATCAATATTTTTCTTCTCTGTCTTCTTAGCTGACAGTGAATGGTCATAATTTATGTTTGAAAAGTTAGGCATATTTTTACCTTTATTTTATTAGCTTACTCAATTACTTTCAGTTTTTTCTGGATACTTCTTAGAGTTTCCACTGAATCAGATCTTACATGGATAAATTCATCAACACCCGCTGCTGTCAATAGATCGATAAGTTCTTTAGGATATCCTGCAAGAGCTACGACGATATTCGGATTAGCTGCTTTGATCTTCTTCGTAAAATCAGCTGCTATTTCTTTATAATCATCATCTGAAGCACATATGGCAGCAATCTCTGAACCTGTATTTATAAATTCTGTTACAGCTTCATCAACTGTTGTAAAACCATTGTTATCGATAACTTCAAATCCTGCAGCTCCTAAGAATTCCATTGAGAATGAAGCTCTTGCTTTTCTCATTGTAAGATTTCCCATAGTAGCCATGAAAGCAGTAATTTTCTTACCTTTAGATTTATTGAATTTCTCAGTATCAGCTCTCATTGCTTCGAATATCTCTGAAATCCTGAAAGGTTTAAGTTTTTCAACTGAATATTCAGAATTTTTGTAGAAATCAGTAAGCATATCATTATTCTGTTCAACAAGTGCAGTTTCTCTTACCTTTGGAGCTTCTTCAGAATTATTAGGAACATGGTTTGTTCCAACTAAACTGTCTTGTCTGCTGGTAAGTTTCTTAATTCTCTTATTCTTCACTTCATTGATTTGAGATTGAATAGTGTTCTTCTTTAATGCCTCAAGCATTCCACCGTTCTCTTCGATCTCCTGGAATAATTTCCAAGCTTCCTTTGAAATTGAGTCAGTAAGTTTTTCTATATAATATGAACCTGCTGCAGGATCTACATACTTATCAAGATGAGCTTCCTCGCCTAAGACAAGTCCTGTATTTCTTGCAATTCTCATGCTGAAACTGTCCGGTTCATTGATTGCTAAATCGTAAGGCAGAACAGTAAGTGAATTACATCCACCAATCACGGCAGACATTGCTTCAGTTGTTGTTCTAAGTATATTTACGTGAGCATCATATTTTGTTTTGTTAATAATACCTGTTCTTGCGTGAATTCTGATCTTAGTCTCTGAACTTTCATCATAAACTTTTACAATATTTGACCAAAGTAATCTCAGAGCTCTCATTCCTGCAATTTCCATTAGGTAATTCTGACCTATAGAATATGAAAGTACCGTATTGTCAGAAAAATCATCAATTGAAGTATCCTTTGCAATTCTATCTTTATATAGAACAGCTGAAGATAATAAATAAGCTATTTTCTGAACTATTGTTGCACCTGAATCATGATAATGATCGTTTGAGATCACAAGACCCATAAACTTAGGCATTTTCAAAGTAGCTTCGAAGATATTTTTCATATCAGAGAATCTTTGTTCTTCACCGACAGCGAAAGCACCGTTTAAAGCAAGCTCTTTCAATGGATTATTGTCGATTGAACCTTTAAGCTCAGAGTTTCCAAGCATATTAAAAATCTGCTTTGAAACAACACCAGCAGCAATATTAAGTCCGTTCTCTCCGACAGCTTCTACGATATCCTTGATATCCTGTTCAGAATTTACAACCATTCCTTTTAATATAGTTGCATCACAATTGCCAGCTACACATTTACATTCTGAGTTACCTTTTCTGATCTTAGTATGAAGAACCAAATCAATTGCTTCAGCACCTTTGCTCAAAGCTTCTTTGGTAAATTTCACAGCTTCTTTTGGATCAGCGTTAGAGATCTCTTGTCTGATCTCCCACGAATTCTCACATTTTTCGCACTTATTCCCTCTAACATAAGGAAATTGTCCCGGCATTGTTCCCAGGTGAGCGATGTCTTTTGTTTCAAAATTCTTGTAATACGGTTCAAGTTGAAAACCGTCATAAGTCTTCCACCAGATCTTCTCATACGGCTTACCTTTCAGGTCTTTTTCTACTTCGACCATCCATTTAGCTTTTGACAACTCCGGTGTAAATTCCTTAAATAGTTTTTCTTTTTCCAATTTAAGGACTCCTTTATTCAGTTAAAGATTAGTTATATTCATTACTTACGAATTCAAATATATGGTAGGTTTTACAAAAACAAAATATTTTCTTTTATAATTTTAAGAGGGGAAATACTACGAAATATCGCATTCGTACGGGTTCAATATCTTGAACCCTAAGATTAATTTTATTTGATAAGAAGCATCTTATTTGATAGTCTTTTATCATCCACTTCAAGAGTGTAAAAATATATGCCACTATTTAAATCTTGAGCATCAAAAAGAACTGAATGATTCCCACTTGATAATTTTTTATTAACTAATTCCTGAACAAGCTGACCATTCGAGTTGAAAATTGATAGCTTAACATTCCGAATTTCATATGTGGAAAAACTGATCGTTGTCGTTGGGTTAAATGGATTTGGGTAGTTCTGGTGTAGTGTTATCTCTTTAGGAACAATCAACTTGTCTTCATCAATCCCAGTAGTTTGCCAAGCTAAGAATGGATAGCCACTATTAGTAACTCCATCAATATCCCATATATTCTCAGATCCATTTGTCGTTTCACCAATAAAATCCCATGTTGAATCAGTGAACGTGGATTGGGTTTTCATATCAATTGTAGTTAATCCAATTCCACCATCAGAAGTAACTTGATCAGATGTTTCAATATCCCAAAATGAATTTTCTACTTTATCTGAGTTATTATCACCTATTAATCCACCAATATTACCTCCTGTACCATTGACCGTTCCACTACTATAACAATTACTGATGATAAATCCATATACTGCTGAATAGTAATTTTCACCTACAAGACCTCCAATATTATCTACACCTTCAACAGTACTTCTGCTATAGCAATTACTTAATTGAGACTGATTATTTTTACCTATTAGTCCACCTACGCTTTTATTCCCGCTAACAACACTTTCACTGTAACATAAATATACTTCTGAATTAGTTCCATTTTCTCCAATTAATCCTCCAATATTTTCTATTCCTGCGACAGTACATTTACTCATACAGTTTGTTATTTGCGACCAACCCATTTTACCAATTAATCCACCAACATATTTTGATCCATTTACAATTCCTGAAGAGTAACAGTTGCTTATTGTCTTTGATGATTGAAAACATGTACCAATTAAACTTCCAACATAATATCGTCCAACAATATTTACATTAGTAAGATTCAAATTCTTTATCTCGGCTCTACAAATTGCAAACAAACCTACATAGTCTTCATTCGGTCTATTTATGCCCAAACCGTTAATTGTAAAATTACTACCGTCATAATATCCTTCAAAATCATTTTGAGGTATACTTATGGGTTTCCAGCCGTAACTGCTACCTTTGCCATCAGGAAACCAATTTGATGTTGTAGAAGCATCAATATCAGAAATTTGTTGATAATGGTTCTCCCAACGGTTACTATCTTCATTAATCCAAAATAAATTATTCAAAGATGAAATTTTATAAGGATTTTCTAAAGTACCACTTCCAATAGGTTGTATTGGTTCAATCGGTAATGAAGTAAAACTAATTTGATTGCCATACACTGTACTATCTGAGTTGGTAGCATAGCTTTTCACATAATAAATAGTGTTACTTTCTAAATTTGTCATCTCAGTAACAAAAGTACGAACCGAATCTACAATTCCTTCTTCAGTTGTGCCATCATCAATAGAAGGATTTTCAATAGTGCTCCAACAAACACCATGTTGAACTATATCTATTTCTCCTAAACTTACTATTTCAAATTCAATCTTAGCAGAAGTTGTCCTTATTTCAGTAACATCATGTGTAGCTACAATAAGCGGTGAAGGCAAACCTTGCCAACGTAAATATGGATAACCATTGTTATAATCCTTATCAATACCCCAAGTATTGTTAAAATCCCAATCATTATTAATATAATTAAGGATATTTTTCATTTCTAAAGTTGATAAACCTACACCACTCCAACTTGAAAACTGATTTGAAGTCTCAAAATCCCAAAAACAACTATATATACCCATATCGTCATATTGTCCATAACCAATTAATCCACCAGTATTATTTGCACCAATAACCTCTCCAATACTATAAGAATAAATAGTGTATGCTGAATAACTATACCCATTTAAACCTCCAATATTTTCAACTCCAGTTACGTCACAAAGACTGTAAGAATTCGCTATCATAGAATATTCCGAATTAAATCCAATAAGTCCTCCAACATTATTGTTACCATCTACGAATCCGGATGAATATGTATTTGATATTGATGATAATTCAGTATAACCCGCTATTGCACCGATATTATCTAATGCAGTTAAATCAATATTTCTAACTCCAATATCTTTTATTGTTGAAGAATAAATATAGCCGAATAAACCAATATAATTTTCTGATTCACGATTGACAAATAAACTATCTATAACGTGCCCTTTCCCATCATAGTTACCAATAAAATAATTATTTGCATTCCCAATCGGTAACCAACCTGAACCAGCAAACCAAGTTCTTGTTTCAGAAGCATCAATATCAGCAGTCTGAATATAATATTTGGCAATATTTAATGTATCCGCAGCTATCCAGTACAAATTTTCTAGATTTGCTATCTGATACGGATTTCCTTCTGATCCATCACCTGTAGAAGGTGCAGTTGCAATTTGAGAAAAAAGATTAGTTGATAAAATTACCAAAAAGCTTACAAGCAGCATTTTTTTCATAATATTCTCTTTTATTTGTTGGTTATACATATCAACGTATTAAAATATTCGTGATTAGTCAATAAAAAAAGGGATGCCATTTTGCATCCCTTTAATACTTTGTTTTCAATAAAATTAAACTTGAGGTCCAAACTCAACCAGTGCTTTGCCTTCATCATTTGAAGCATAATGCCTAAAATTGTCAATAAACTTCCTAGCTAGATCATCAGCAGCTTTTTCAAAATCACCCTTGTTGCTCCATAGTTCTCTTGGATCAAGTAGATGCTCATCAACATTCTTCACAGCCTTAGGAACATAAAGACCGAAAGTATTTGTTTTATGATACTCTTCATTTGCAAGTGAACCATCAATAATTGCATCAATGATAGCCCTTGTAGCCTTCAAACCTATTCTATTACCAACACCGTATGGACCACCCATCCAACCAGTATTAACTAACCATGCTGTAGATCCATGTTCTTCCATTTTTCTGATAAGCTCTTCAGCATAAACAGTTGGATGTAATAATAGGAATGCCGCTCCGAAACAAGCTGAAAAAGTTGAAACTGGTTCAGTAATTCCTCTCTCAGTCCCCGCAACTTTTGCAGTATAACCACTTAAAAAGTAATATTTCGTCTGCTCTTTGGTAAGTTTTGCAACTGGTGGAAGAACTCCGAATGCATCAGCAGTTAAAAAAATAACATTTTTAGGGTGTCCACCTTTAGAAACAGGTTTTACAATTTTATCAATATGATATAAAGGATATGAAACTCTTCCATTTTGAGTTTTTGAAACATCAGCAAAATCGATTTTACCATTTTCATCAAAAACCACGTTCTCTAAAAGTGCATCTTTCTTGATAGCATTGTATATCTCAGGTTCTTTGTCCTTTTGTAAGTCTATAGTTTTTGCGTAACATCCACCTTCAAAGTTGAAAACTCCTTCATCATCCCAACCATGCTCATCATCGCCAATAAGATATCTTTTAGGATCTGCTGAAAGAGTAGTTTTACCTGTTCCTGATAATCCAAAGAATAACGCAGTATCACCTTCTTCTCCCATATTTGCAGAACAATGCATTGCAGCAATATGTTTCAATGGTAAAAAGTAATTCATCATCGAGAAGAAACCCTTTTTGATCTCTCCACCATACCATGTACCACCAACCACTGATAATCTTCTATCTATATTGAAAACTGCAAATACTTCACTGTTAAGGTCTTGTTCCTGCCAGTTTTGATTATTTGTTTTACAGGCGTTTAGCATAACAAAATCAGGTTCGAAATCCTTCAATTCTTCATCTGTTGGACGAATGAACATATTCTTTACGAAATGAGCCATCCACGCAACTTCTGTAATTATTCGAATTTTCAATCTTGTATTTTCGTTTGCTCCAGCATAACCATCTTGAACATAAACCTTTTTACCAGACAGCTGTTTTTTACCTAAACCATATAAATGATCCCATACTTCATTTGTAACAGGTTTGTTATCTGACATCACATTCTCTGCATCTTTCCACCAGACATTTTTGCTACTTTGACCACCATCAACAATATATTTATCCTTTGGTGACCTTCCGGTAAAAATCCCAGTGTCAACTGTAACTGCCCCAAGTTCTGTTTCAAAACCTCTTTCATATCCTTCCAAAGATGGATCTGTCTCATGCTTGTATAACTCATCATAAGATAGATTGTGAAAAATCTCTTCTACATCATTGACACCGTATTTACTTAGATCAAGATTACTCATTCTTCTGCCTTTATTATATTATTTTACATTGACTTCACAACTTAGATGAGAAAGTTATAAACATTTAAAAAAATAATACAAATATTTTTTTAGGATTTTTTTTTTAAGTTTTTGGATTATCTATTATTAAATTAGAATGAAAAGAAGTTAGCTATGGATCCTTATTGGCAGGTAATAATAGGAACAGGTATTGGTGGATTGTTTTTAGCTTTGTATGGCTTTTACAAAGACTATGTAACCACTAGCAAAGAGCATAATGAAAGTCAGACTATGGCAAAATTGTCTATAGTATTCGGACTTTCAGGATTAATTCTTATAGGACTTGGAAGTATCGTTGGTTTGATACTGGGTTTTAAATCCAAGAAAGGGAAAAAACATAAAACTCTTTCATATATCGGAATATTTTTAAGTATTTTGACAATACTGCCATGGATAGCGGTGCTTGTTTGGGGACTTTAGTAGAGGTCTTCTCTTCTGTCATCTAAGCATGTGATCTGCTTTCTATATTCTATTACATTATTAATATCAATATCAGCAGATTTGTAATCATCAAGCTCATTGCATTCAGCGACAAGTTCACCATCAGGTGCAATTATCATAGAATTTCCAGCATAGGTCGGTTTCTCCAATGAATGCGAAGCTCTGTTACAGGTAACAAAGTAACATTGATTTTCAATTGCTCTGGCAAAACATAACTTCTTAAAAACATCTGTCCTCGCATGAGGCCAAGCGGCTGGCAGAATGATAAGGTCAGCACCTTTACGATATAATGCTCTAATACTTTCAGGAAATCTAAGATCATAACAAATGTTAATCCCAATCTTCCAACCTTTATATTCAAAAACAGGAAGATCATCACCCTGTTTAAAATAAATATCTTCTTTCAGGAGTTTAAAAAGATGTGTTTTATTATACTTTCCAACTATTTCACCATTATCATCAATAAATATAGATCTATTGTATCTTTTTCCATTATCATTGATAGAAATTGTACCAAGTATTAAGGCTGTATTCTTCTCTTTACATAAAGCAGAGAATTTTTTAATAACTTCTTCCGATCTTGTAGCCCATTCATAGATGTTTTCTTCTTTATACCCAGGAATAAACAATTCAGGAAGAACTACCAAACCACCATTGTCAGGAACATTATTCTTAAATAGATCTACTGCTTTTCTAAAATTCGAATCGGTATCCTTCTCGTTTACAGATGTTTGCAATAAGTGAATTATCATATTATTAACTCCGATTGTCTTATTTATCCCAGTGGGATAATACATCCTTAACCACAGGTTTTAACCTGTGGAGATAAACCCCTACTGTATCAAAAAACTAAAAACGGTATATACCGCATACATCACAAGTAATAAAATACCCGAAAAACGTGAAAGAGAAAACTTTTTAATTCCAAGAAAAAATAATATCGCGGTAACAAAAAGCATCACAGGTCCCCAGATAACAATAGTTGAATCATCCACAGGGAAAGGCTTTATCATAGAGTTGATACCGATCACAAAAAGAAGATTAAAAGCATTCGAACCAATAATATTCCCAACACCAAT
>JAQIDB010000184.1 GCA_027858225.1 Candidatus Delongbacteria bacterium | reverse complement strand
TACTAAACTTTTTGATCATAATAAATTCCTTAATTCTATTTATCTATACCAGTTTAATAAAAAAATTGCAAACATACACCCCCTTTTTTTATCTGTCCAGTTTATAGGGTACAATATAACAATTAGTCTGCCTTTTTTTATATATGTTTTATAACCGATTTTTTTTGATTAACAACACTTTCACAATAATGGGATCTGTATCATTGACAATTCTAGTTTAATTTCGTATAATTTAGCTCAAAAAAGTCGCAGAAATGTTAAATTTAGAAAAGTATATGTTATACAGGAGATTTAAGTGAAAAATGTGTTAGGAAAGTTAGTTTTATTAATAGTGCTTATATTGGTAAACATCGGATTATTTGCACAGGGAAATGCTCTCGATTTTGATGGTGTCGATGACTTTGTTTATTGTGGTGCACCAAATATGGCAATATCAAATAATGCAACTGTTTCAGCATGGATATACCCTACTGCTTTGAACGGAATAATCATATGCCAGGGATTTAATCATGGTGGAAATGAGAACGGATGGTTGTTTGCTATAGGTGATGACAATTGGGGATCACCAGATCCTGGAGAGCTTGTATGGGCTTCACACAACGCAACAAGCAATGCAAATGAAGGTATGCTTGTGCCTTCTCCCAATGCTGTTATAACTTTGAACAAGTGGCAACATGTTGCTGCTACAAAGAATGATACTGAAGTTAAACTTTATCTTAATGGCAATTTAATCCATACTGAGTCACAATCTGCTGCGAATATTGTTTATAATAACGGATATGATCTTCATATTGGAAAACAAACGACTTCTGAAATATATTTTAATTACAGATTCCCAGGGAAAATCGATGAACTTCAGATCTGGAATGTTACACTTTCAGAAAACGAGATAAAAAGTTATATGGATAGCTGTCTTGTAGGAAATGAATCTGGTCTAACTGCATATTATCAGTTTGATGAAGTTGATCCCGCTACTATTTTACCAGATATCACTACCAACAGTAATGATGGAACTTTAACTAGCATGGATCCTGCGACTGACTGGACTGAATCTTACGCTATGGTAATACCAACCTTGAATACAGCCACAAACATTGCAGAGAGCAGTTTTGACATAAGTTGGAATGAGCCTTTAGTAGGCACTGTTGATAATTATTATCTTGAAGTAGCCACTGATTCTCTTTTTGCAAATAGAGTAACGGGTTATGATCCTTATAAAGATATTGGTATAAATTTAACTGAATCTGTTTTAGGTTTATTAGAAGCAACTGACTATTTTATTAGAGTTAGAGCTTATAAATCTTCAGCAGGTGATGTAGCTTGTTATTCGCTAACAAAAACTATCAAAACAAAAGATAGAAAAAGATATGTACAATTATTAGAGTATCCTTTGCAAGCGAATTCAGTAGAAAACAACTTCAATTCAATAGATATGGGAAATTATTCAACACCTACATTTACAGATATTGACGATGATGGATTGATTGACATGATATTCGGATATATGGATGTTTCGATGTATGGATATTTGTGTCATTATGAACAAAACGAACCGAACTCACTTTCATTTAGCTTGATAAATCCAAACTTTAATTCAATAAACTTAGGGCAGTATGGCTATCCATCTCCATCATTTACCGATCTGAATAATGATGGTTTATTGGATATGTTACTCGGAAAACAGAATGGTACAATCAGTCACTACCAACAGGACTCTCTCCAATCATATACTTTTACACTTATCACCTCCAATTTCAATTCTATAAATTTTGGTTTATATGGAAATCCAAATCCATCTTTTACTGATATAGATAACGACGGATTGATTGACATGTTAATCGGTGAAGGTGCAGGTAACCTGAATCATTATGAACAAGAATCAGAAAATTCTACTTCATTTGCTCTAAGAACCAACTCTTTTAATAATATCAATGTTGCATCTTCTGCAGCACCAACTTTTACAGACCTAGATAATGATGGTCTTTTAGATATGATAATAGGTGAATGGGATCCGAACTTAAGTCATTACGAACAAGATGCAATAAATTCTACTTCATTTTCCCTAAAAAACCAAAATTTCAATTCTACCAGTATTGGAGACGGGCATTCTAGACCTGCAGTTGAGGATATTGATGATGACGGATTAGTTGATATTTTAGTTGGAGAGAAATTAGGAAACATCCATTATTTTAAACAAGCTGTGGCTGAGACATATGATTTTGGGCTTGTTGAAATAAATGATAATAGTCAATATGAATATTATATTAAATCAGTTGGTTTAGTTGAAGATATTGTAATAAACTGTCCTGAAGGGTTTCTTGTATCACAAAATCAGAGTTCCGGATATGTTCAAACTCTTAACTTAACTCAGGTAGGAGGAACTGCATCATCTATAGTATATCTTAGATTCCAACCGGATTCTGTAAAAAACTATAATGGAAGTATTACTCACACTTCTTCTGGAGTTTCTCAAAAATCTATTGCTGTTTCAGGTATCGGTAACGGTATCCCTATGATATCAATTACCGGGGAACCATTATCAATTGATTTTGAATCTGTAATTTTAAGAAACTCTTTACAAAATAGTTATGTTTTAGAAGCAGAATATCTTAGAGGAGATTTAAGCATCAATTGCCCAACTGAATTTAAAATATCTCTTACCGATAGTGCTGGTTTTATTGAAAGCTTATCTATTACTCCTTTGGATGGGATGATTCTTGATACTCTTTATGTACAATATTCTCCTCAATCTATTGGATCTCATGGGGGTAACATTGTACACACTTCCGAGAATGCTGATACTAGAAATATTGCAGTAACAGGACAATGTATTCTTGAGCCAATTATTGGATCACTTTTATTACCTTTAGAATATGATTTAAAAACAAATAATTTCAACTCGGTCAATCCATTATTTGAAGGAAATATGGACTTTTTTGATATTGACGGAGATCAGCTTTTAGACCTGCTTGTTGGAGATCATTCTCAAGATTTTAAACATTACGAACAGGATTCAATAAATTCAACATCATTTTCTTTGAAATCCAGTGACTTCGGAGGTTTTTCTGGAGGTTTAACAGTTAAGTTCACTGATCTTGACAATGACGGTTTAGTTGAATTCATAACAGGTCAAAATACAGGATATTGTATGAGGTATGAGCAAAATTCTCCATATTCTTACGATTTTACTTCCCTAGGCACAATTAGAGTTGGATCAACTTCAATTGATGTAGGAGATAACGCTGTTCCAACAATAACTGATATTGACAATGACGGATTGTATGATATGCTGATAGGTGAAGAGAATGGAAATATCAACCATTACGAACAAAGTTCCTTAAACTCATCTACTTTTACATTAAGATCATCTAATTTCAATTCAATTGATGTTGGAAATACAAGTATCCCTGAATTCACTGACCTTGAAGGAGATGGTTTACTCGACTTGTTAATTGGTGAATCTGAAGGGAATATTAATCATTATATTCAAAATTCTCTAAATTCCTCTTCTTTTACTCTCGTATCTGAAGATTACTCATTTATCAGTAGTGGTGCTGGAACTACTACCCCTAATTTTGCAGATGTAGATAATGACAATGCCGTTGATTATTTTATATCAGATGAGATCAATAATATAAAACACTATGAACAAAAAGGGGTGAATAGCTTAGATTTTGATTATGTTGAGATCGGGGACTCACTTGTTAACTTTTATCTGCTGAAGGCATCAAATCTCTCTAATGACATTGAAATAAACTGTACTGAAGATTTCAGAATATCTTTCTCTCAAAACTCCGGTTTTTCTCAAAGTTTAAATGCAGCCCCCGACAACGGTGCATTCTGTGATACGGTCTTTGTAAATTTCAACCCTGATTCAATACGCTATTATTCAGGAGTTATTACACACAATACAGGCTCGTTAAATTTCATGGATATTTTTGTATCAGGATACGGTAAAGAAAAGGTATATCCACCCAAATTTGCTCTTGATTTTGACGGAGTCGATGATCATATTGATTGTGGAAGTCAGGATTTGGGGATAAATAATAATGCAACTGTAAGTGCATGGATCTATCCTAAAGCTCTAAACGGAGTCATAGCAGTTCAGGGGTTCAATTTTGGAGGAAATGAAAACGGATGGGTACTTTCCATTGGTGATATCGGCTGGGGTACTCCGGATCCGGGTGAGATTGTATGGGGTTCACATGATGCATTGACTAATGGAAATGAAGATATGCTTGTAGCTTCTTCAACGAGTGTAATAACACTTAATGAATGGCAGCATATAGCAGCGACAAAGAACGGTACCGAAGTAAAACTTTACATGAACGGGGATTTGGTACATACAGAAGATCTTGCAAGTTCTGAAATTTCTTACGGGAACGGATATGATGTAAGGATCGGATCCGTATCCGATTTTGAAACCACATATTTCCAAAATAAATTTTTCGGTATGATAGATGAACTTCAGATATGGAATATAGCGCTCGATCAAACTGACATACAATCGAATATGCAGAAAGACCTTACTGGATATGAAACTGATCTTGCTGGATATTATAATTTTGATTATGAGTCAGGTAGTTATCTGGAAGACTATTGTCTTAATTCGAATGACGGTACTCTTATTAACATGGATGATTCGGACTGGGTAGTATCAGGTGCAATGATCTATACTCCAACTGCAATTTCTGCGACTTTGTTAACTACAAGTACCTTTACATCGAATTGGGAAAGTAACTATACTGCATCCAGGTATTATCTTGATGTTGCAACCGATTCAATGTTTACAGCCTTCGTAACAGGTTTTGAAAATAAAGAGATAACTGACAATACGATCGTATCAGATGCCGTTTCCGGACTAACTTCAATGACTGAGCATTATTACAGAATAAGAATATATAATGAGTATACTAATCAATTGAGTGATAATTCTAATATTGTTTCAGTATCTACAGCTGTTCCGAATCCTCAAAACATTTCAACAACCATAAACGGTGCAAATCTTGAGCTTTCATGGGACGTTGTTGTAGGTGCAAGTACATACAAAATATATTCTTCAAACGATCCGTACGGTACTTACACTGAAGACACTAGTGGCACTCTCATCGGAAAAACATGGACTATTCCTTATACCGAAAGTAAGAAATTCTACTATGTTGTTGCAGTAGATGCAAAAATGCCTGTGACGAAGAAGAACATTATAATAAAAACGCAAGAAGTACGATAAACCGTATTATAGCGTTATAATCTTAAGGCAGACAATTTAGTCTGCCTTTTTGGGTTAATACCTTTTTTGTGTTGTTATTTATCAATTTTTTAATAAAATTTCATTAATAATTTTATTTCTTAATTTCTTAGAATATCCTCGGTGAATTCGTAATAAATCTTTAATCT
>JAQIDB010000158.1 GCA_027858225.1 Candidatus Delongbacteria bacterium | reverse complement strand
GATGAAACCAAGCTTTTGATATCCTTTTTTTTATTATAGATTCGTTATAAATTTTATATTTAACACTGTTTTCTACTATTTTAAATAATAGTTTCTCAGTCGTAGCAACTTCTTTAATTGTAGTTAGATTGTCATCTCTGCTTAGGACATTAAACGGGTCTAATTCTATTTTTTGCAAATCAATATTTAGATTTTGTAGTTGAGATATAAATATTTTTCTCAGTAATTTATTTTTATATTCATCTTTATGAGTATTGGTGATATTTGAACTTTCAAAGCGATAATCAACCAATACATCTTTTAGATTAGCAAACTTTGTATAATATATCATTCTGCTCCAAAGCTCATAGTCTTGGCTAATCTTAAAATTTTCATCATATCTGAAATTATGTTTATCAATTACTTCCTTTCTAAATATTATCGATGGATGATTCATAACACATTTAAATAATAATCCAACTTTTATTTCGTTATGTTCTAATGGGTGATTTGTAATTCTATCTATCATTCCAAAATATCTTATATTGCTTCCTAAAACTCCAATTTCTGGATTATTCTCCATAAAATCAAATTGCATTTCGAATCTATTGCTTAAAGAAATATCGTCTGCATCCATTCTGGCAATATACTTACCTTTTGCAATATCAAGCATCCTGTTCAAATTTTTTGTAAGACCGATATTCTCAGAGTTTTTTAGTAATACTATCCTATCATCTTTTATTGAGTATTCTTTAAGTATTTTCAATGAATTATCAGTTGAACAATCATCTGTAATAATAAACTCAAAATCCGAAAAAGATTGATCAAGAATACTATCAATAGCTTCCCGTAAAAATTTTTCACTATTGTAAACAGACATTATTACACTTATTTTTGGAGTTTTATCATTATTCATTTAGGGCAACTTTTTTTCTGATTGTAATTTTTTGTGAAATAAATAATATTATAAAAACTGATCCAACACTCCAAAGGTACCTAAATTCCCACTTTAGTAATCCCATTATGCTTACGAAAAAAACTATTAAGAGAAGAGAAAAGCTTACAATTGAATATGTTTTACGAAATTGATTAAACAATATTGAATTCAATACTCCTACTATATATGAGTATATAGCAATTCCCAAAATCCCTGCATCTCTATAAAATGTGTACAACATGGTATAATGTGAGTTGTGATTTGTAGCAGACCCACCGAGACTTCTGAAGGGTGCAGTGATTTCATGAAATGAATTATTGATGTTTTGAAAAGGTAATGATAATTTTTTTGTAAAGATCTCGACGATCCAATCTATACCTGCGATGAATCCTCGAAAGTATGAATAATCATAATCAACTCCCACTTTGTAATTATTTAAGAAATAATCAAAAGCTGTAAAAGGACCAGCAAAGTACCAAACAAAATAATTTTTAATTATTGAAAATGGATTAAGTGTTTGGCTTGATGTTCTGAAAGTGCTCATTGATACAATAAATAAAATGAGGACTAAAATGCTAACAATATATCTAAATTTGATTTTTAATTTGTCAATTAGGAAAAAGAAACCTAAAAAAAGAGTGATCACAATTACAAAAACAGGAAATCTACCTAATGTAGAGATACTATATAAAAATAAATTCAGAAAAGAAATAAAAAGAAACTTTTTAGGTAGTTTCCCAAGAAGAACTCCTGAAATAGAAATGAATGATGTTGCATATAAATTTGGTTTAACAACATACGCAAATAACATAAAGTATTTTCCATACAAACCATCAGTAGAATATACTAAACCTCTAAAGGCTCCTGGGGTAAGATTTTTTAAAATCCCGACAGTTCTATAAATCATAAATATTAACAATAAGGTAAAGATCGTCTGAGAATAGAAATAAAGTTTGATTTTTATAGAATCATGTTCGTTGATGTTTTTATTTATTGTTAACGATTTCTTTCGATTTCCTAGGAATGTGATACTGCCAACCGAGAACATTACAAGTGATAAAATTATCAACTGATAAGCATACATACTAGGCCTTCTCATTCCTATTATGTCAAAAGTAGATAGAAATAAAAATCCCCCCCACCATAAAACATATATGGTTGTTGGATTTGCTAAAGTTTCAGATTTTAACCATGCTAGAATTATAGAAATGAATACTATCGCAATTAAAATATAATAAAATGATTCAGGCATCAATTTACTCTTTTATTATACTATATACTTTCTTCATTCCAGGTTTCAATGAAACAATCAATACTGAAAATAATCCTCCCAAAAAAGTCGTCATTACAACCATGAAAGATCTTTTTGGATAAATCCTTTTTGATGGAACGAAAGGTTTATTGACAACAGTAAAAACATTTGATGATAAGACAAATTTATCTTCGATCTTATCAGATAATTTCTTCTCAAGCATTTGTATAACTCTAGGATCTTTTGTTCGATCAATAAGATCTTGATAAAATTCAATATCTGACTGTAGGTTCTCAACATTTTGCTTTCTGATATAATTCCTTAGTGAAAATAAAAGCTCGTTCATAAGTTCGTAGGCAAAGTACTTATCTTTTAATTTTACCGAGAGTCCAATAGTATTATGATCAGTATTAACAGCAAATTTAATTACTTTCTGAAGAAGTTTTATTGCAGAATCATATTTTTTTTGTTCTCTAAGTAATTTATCAGGTTCAGTTTTATCTAGTTCAGCTAAACCATCCCCAAATAATCTTTCTTCATTTTGGTATTTTTTATATAAGATCTCTAAAAAAGTATTAGATTTTAAAGTTATCAAAATTTGATTAATAACAGGAGTACCAGTATAACCACCCAAAGAAAATCCCATAAGATTTCCACTAGATTCTAAGGAAGTTTCTGCAGAAGCTTCTGCTGGTTTTATAACAGAATTTACTTCATAAAGATGATCGACTCTTAAAGAATACACTATACTTACAACTGCGAATATCATTGTTATAATAACAACTTGGTATTTATCCTTCCAAAGATTTCTTATTAGATTATAAATATTAAATTCATCCATAAGATCTTTTTGCTCTTCATTACTCATTTTATTTTCCTGATTATTAATGTTTATATGCAATTAATGGTTTGTTAAACATATGAAAATTGTTTTTAGTTCCCCATGTATAAGTAGACATGGGGAATACTGATGTCATAATACAAGCCTCTTACCAAATATTCTATCCCATTTGATGGGGTAGAAATTGCCAAATCCACTCTCTGGATGAAAAGTTAACTCTCCAAAATAAATATCACTTCCTAGGTTATAGAAGTCAACTCTTATGTAACGAAAATCTTTTGCGATAATTTCTGCCAATGACTTCATCTGATCCAACATCTGTGGTTTTTTAACATTATTTCCATTTTTATATATCCATTGACAATTAATAAAATCCCAATTTGGGTCATAAAGATTCCTTTTATGCTCTGTTTGCCGATCTATGTCAACCTGTATGAATGCCAATTTTCCATTAAAGTAATGAAATTTATAATCAATTGGGAGATTTGACTCTTCATCAAGAAGTAATTTCTCTATTAAAATTCGTGGTTTGATATTTTTATACTGCCATTCTTTGCCTAAATAATAATAATTTATTCCCATTAGTTTTTTTAAATCATTTTGACATTTTTTAACATCGATCTTATTTTTGTCATTGACGATAAACACTTTTCCACTGTTATGGCTTGCCTTTATTATATGAGGAATATCTGGCATGTTTTTTATAACTATATCGGCAGGATTGTCAGTATGATACAGTAATGGGATCAAATATTGTTTTCCTATTTTTTCACTTATGTATTCTCTTACAGCATACTTATCTGCACATAAAGTATGCAATGATTTTCTTTCATTTAATTTGAGCCATTGGATTTTTTCATTTAATGTTTTTGGATTATTTAAGTTTAATTTATATCCTAACTTTTTTTGAAAAGTTTGTTCTAAGAATCTTTTTTCTGGAATAATATGATAACGATAGATGTTATACCATAATTTGACAGTGTGAATTAATAAATATCGAATGATTGAATTTTGAGATAAATTTTTTATCAAATTTCTCATTTATTTTTCCTTACAGATGTTTTTCAATTTTCTTAATGATTTTTGCAGGAGTTCCACCTATAATCACATTATCTTCTGAGAAATCTTTATTTACAACTGAATTTGCAGCAATTATGACACCTTTACCAGTTATTCTTACTCCGGCAAGAATCGTAACCCCAGCTCCGATCCAGCATTTTTCTCCTACGAATATAGGTTTGTCGATATGACTAACAATACTACCATCTTTTCTTTCTATCCAGTTTGATGTATCTAATCCTGTAGTAATTATTTTTACATGAGCAGAAATTACAACATCTTTGGATATTTCTATTCCACCTGAACCGTTTAAGTAGGTACGATGATTTATAGCGACATTGTCAGCAATCTTAATTTTCTCTGGAGCGATTATATCAACTGGACCATGAATTCTGAATTTATTACCTTTTGGAATATGCAATAGTCTTGTGTAGTAATAATTTCTCATTCTACGTCTAATTTCCAGGCACTTAGTGATCAACTTGAGTAGCATAAAGTTCCCTATGTGTTAAAGTTCTTGAAAATATAGCTAAATTGTTCGTTAAAATCCATTATAATTTAAAGGCCAACTATCAGTTCTAAATGGTTGCAATGGAAGATCCGCAGAATTATAGATATTACATTTTGGATTTGAACTCCATCCATACCTAACAGCAACAGGATTGTCAGTATATTTAGAGCTGATAATTATACTATTTCCATTTATTGTTGCTTCAGCAGTATAGAAAATCCTATCATCTGAAGCTATCTCAAATCCGGTTATTTCATCTCCAATATATTTTAAGCCATCCTGAATATTTACAAAATCTAAGGTAATTTGTTCATTGTTGATTTTATAACTCTTATATTTTGGCCCGGAATCAATAATATCTTTCTCATAAGTGTTTTTCAATGCCAATAAAGAAAGTCTTCTTCCTACTTCCTGTTTATTTGGAGGATGAATGTTGTCTGACTTTCCAATATCGATTGTGATTGCCATACCTGTATGTTCGGTGCTTTCAGCTACTTCCATTGATTCTCTAATCAAAGCCCAATTATAGTCGATTTTAAAGTTTGGTAATTGAACATAATAAAAAGGTAGTTCATTGTCATTCCAGTGCGTTCTCCAATCTTTAATTAGAACTGGTAATTGATAACGATATTTAAAACAAGCATCATCAGTACGAGTATTTCTTTCACCTTGATACCATATAAATCCTTTGATTGAAAAATCTATGAAAGGGTAGACCATAGTATTAAAAATAGCTGAAGGATAATGTCTTTGTTCAAGTTCTGGATCAATTTCTTGATTTGAATTTATAGAAGTCCAAGCTTCTATCATTGAACTACCATACGATGAATTTATCAAACCTATTGGGATGTCTAATTCATTGTTTAATTCTCTACCAAAGAAATAAGCCGTTGCAGAGAATTTCGAGATATTATCAGGTGTACAGTACTCCCAGGTGTCAGTTATATAAGGTTCATGATTTAATTCAAGCTCATATGAATGAGTAACGGTGAATAATCGGATATTAGGATTCTCAGAAATTTTAATTTCTTCCACTGCGTTATTTGCAAAACTTGTTGATAAAACCATATTAGATTGTCCTGAGCAAAACCAAACATCTCCAACAAGAACATCTTCCAAATTTACTACATAACCTTCGGACTCAAATTCGAAATGTATCGGTTCTTTTGACATTTTAAGTGGTTTAAAAGTTATCATCCACTTTCCATCATCATTTACAATATTTTCTATTTCTTGATCAGAAATTCTAACAATTACTTCATCTCCAGGATCTCCATATCCCCAAATTTCAATGTCTTTTTCTCTTTGAAGGATCATATTATCTCTGAAAATACCGGAAAGATATGCTTCTGACATAAGTTGGGATATAAAAGTTATAAGTATAATATGGATTATTTTTCTCATAGGCTTACGAAATAAGTTTTATTGTTGACATTTATATAAGGTTAATGTAATTTGAAAAGTGTTAAAAAACAAGAAACCGTTAAAATAAAAAAATGGAGAGCATCTATGAAAAAAATAATCTTGCTTGCTATAGTATTAGCAGTTGTAAGTAGTTACGCACAGAGATTGAAGTGTTTAACAACGATGTATGATGGACCAAAGAAGGAAACTGTTATCTATGCAACTTTCACTGATGGAAGTGTTTATGCAAGAGGAAGTACTACTCAAAAATGGAATAAAGTTAATATGGATGGAGTTCCAAAAGGTACTCGTTTCAAAGAACTTACAGTAACTTACATAAATGGTGTAGGCGTTCTTTATGGGTTGTCTTACAAAGATGATATATATTTTAGGATTAGCAACCAGCCTAAATGGTGGATAGTAGAGAAGAATGGTCTTCCTAAAGGAAGAATCCAAAATATTTCAGCAACAACTGCAGAAAAAGTTCTTGTAACTTATGCAACTTATCCAAATGGAAAGATTTATTATAGAACGAATAAGGAAAAGAAATGGGTCGAGGTTAACACTAAAGGACTTCCAACAGATAAGAAGAGAAAACCAATTAAACCGAAGAAGCCAATTAAGAATTTCTAATTGAACTTATTACGAATTTCAAAAGGATAGCAAACAGCTATCCTTTTTTTATTAATGATGTTAATTTTTGTGATAACTGACGATACAGATCAGACATTTCTTTTCGACTAAGAATAAATAAAGAATTTAAAGGGAATTTTTCTTTGAATACATACATTAGGATATATGATAATCCAAAGATTGAATACGAAGCCGTTGACGCCCATGCAGCACCATTGATTCCTAGGCGGGGGATTAAGTAAATATTTAGTATTATATTTACTGAAAGAACCAAGAAGGCAGTTGCCATATGAATCCAAGGTTTTCCTTTGATAACAAAATAATGGCTTCCAACTTTTCCAAATGTTAAGAAGAGTATCCCTAAGAGCAATATTTTAACGATCTCTACAGAATCTTGATACTTTGCACCATAAAGGAATTCCGAAGAGATTATTCCTGATCCAAAATAGATTGGTACACTTATGATCAAAGTAATATACAGAGAAAACTTTATCGTTTTAGCTGTTAATCTTTTATACTCGGAGCCGTTTATATCAAGGTTATAAAGCCTAGCTCGTAAAGGGTTTATTACACTCATAGGTACTAAAAGTATCATTTCAGCTAAAGCAACTCCTACGGCATATATTCCAAGTTCCGTATCGCCAAGGTAAAATTTTATCAACCATTGATCCATTCTATAGTTAAGATATATGAACAGGGCACCAAAGTATACAATTATTCCATAACTGATCTCTTCTAATATTATCCTGAGATCAAATAAAAACTTAAATTGAATATCTATTTTTCTGATCATCATAATGCTGCCAATGACACTTTTCAATGAGAAAACGACTAGATAAGAAGTTACATTCAATGAATTGGTCAGCCACAGTATTAGATATAAAGAGATCGATATGAACGAGGAATAAAGTGAAATCTTATTAACCGCTATGATTTTTTCTTTACTTACGAATGTTGCGAATAATAAATTATTTAGAAAAGTAAAAAATACAATAGCAATTGAAGCTAAAGTTATTATTGTAAAGATAGTAAATATACCTTTAGCGTTAATTACAAGTATAATTATTGCTAAAAATTTAGGCCCAAAAGATCTAGGTTATGCTAAATTTCTTATCCTTACACTTTCTACATTT
>JAQIDB010000142.1 GCA_027858225.1 Candidatus Delongbacteria bacterium | reverse complement strand
TCCATTCTTTTCAAAGAGAAGTGCTTTCATACTTATCATTGTATCTCTGCCCCAGGCGGAGAACCAAGGAAAACCTGCTATAATATCATCTTTAGTTACAAAAGTATCGAATATCTGACTTATCAGCTTTGAATATTTTTTTTCAGTGAATAAAGTTTCATCATCAAAATTAACTTTAGAAAGAGAATATTCACTTTTTATTCTATCCGGATGATCAGTAGGAAAAAGTTGCGATGAATATCTTTTATCAATCTCTTTAACAGTCTTCACAAAGTTCTCGATCTTTTCATCTGAATACAATATCTCAGCAGTTTCTCCGGGATTAAGTTCAAAAGTCCATTTTATAGGTGATATCAAACTTTCTGAAGCATCATAACCTCTCATAGAATCTAAAGGATAGAATATCTCTCTGAAAATGATCTCATCTTCTTCAATTACTCCCGTTGATACAGTGCAAAAAGCTTTAACACCTGTATCCGACCTTTCCACTGAGCAGGAATATTCGTCTATAGATATATCGGGTTTTAAATGATTCCATAGATCAATCTCATTAACACTGTGATGATCTCTTAATGAAAATTTGGGTCTTACTGTAAATTCCACTTTGACATTACTTAAATTACTCAGTGAAACCTTTACAATATTTTTTACAGGATGCAACTTGATCTTTTTCAATATCAAAAAATCATCAGATTTCGGTACTGACGAATAAAGAAGTGCTGGAAACGGAAGCAACCAGGTCTTTACTATATGCTCATAACCGTCAGGATATATACATTCCGCATAATTATTAGAATCGAGGTAAATCTCTTTTGTTCTACACCGAACTTTTTCTTCCTGAGTTGAAACAAGATTAACTCTTTTGAATTTATTGTCTGAAGCTATAAGAAGACCATTGTATTTTCTTTTATTTACAAGATTTCCACTTCCCATTGAATATCCACCAAGCTTGTTTGATAGTACCCATTCATGATGCATTACTTCATTATAATAATAGTTGTAATCCATGTTATAGCTCCTTTTTATCTTTAATCACTGGGAGAATATTTTTTGAAAAAATATAATTCCAGTCAATCTTGTCAGCAAGTGACTGAGCTGTTTCAAGGTGTGCTTTCATTGATTTTTCGTTATTTACAGAGGTCATTTTCTTGAAAATCATTTCAGAATTGCTTTTTATTTCCTCTTTTTCTATTTCTGTTCTTTTTTCCTTACTTATTGTTAATAGCTCTTCAACTGATAACTTATCAATATTCTCGGTGAAATCAATGATATGGAAAGAGTTCTTAGAAGTTTTGTATTTATCTTTTATCAGATTGCTGCATCCGCAGGCATCTGACAATACTGCAAGACCTCCAAACTGCACCGTTTCTATCTGAGCAATCCCGAAAGGCTCATAGACAGACATTCCAAGTTCAGCATCAGATCCTATTCTAATATCTATCCATTCTGCATTCCTTGGTATTCTATTACCGCAGCTGTGTGCATTAAAACCAAATTGGTTGATAAAAACACATTTTATAGATCTTGACTTTGCATTGAAATGTGAGATCATATCGTAAATTTCAGATTCAAGACCTAAAAGATCAGGCCATCCTTCTTTGTGTAAAACCGGCCAACCATAATCATTTTCCATTTTTACTATATCGTTCGAAGATCTTCCTGTTCCGATCAATGTTGATAAGAGAACATAAAAACCTGTTTTAGATTCTTCAGTAAACATTTCGTCCAGTTCCTCAAGCAGCATTATATCCCGCCAGAGACCTTTGCTGTCTACAAGTCTAGTCACATGTGAAAAAGTATAGTCAGGTATAAAAGTAAATAGATTTTTACAATAATCCTGCAAAATAATTTTACTTTTTACTTTTGCTATCATATTAATTTTTTTAATCGGAATGCCATTATATACCGTGGAAATCTTTTTATCATCGATATCGGGATTAAGGAACTTGATCTCTCTTGCTGTTAACTCACTTACTGCAAAAATATAATCAACATGATCAGTTCTTTTTACAAGTTCATTCCTGTAATAATTTGATTTATCACCAAATATATCTTCCATTGATCTGTCATTTCTATCCTTATGATCCAGTATACCGTAAAAGCTTATGTCTTTACCTGAATGTCCTTCAATTATATTCCTTGCAGTTGAAACCTCATGGGCATAGAAAATCGTTTTACAATCCTTCCTTCTTCCTTTATCCCTGTCAATTTTAACTTTTAAGACACATGGCATTCCCATATATTCGTGTGAAAAATGCACGATCTTATCATCTTTTGCGATGAGTGCATTTAAAATATCTGTGTAAGGGGCAGCTATTCGGACATATTGTTCATAATCCCAGTCACTATATCTTTCAGACTGGATACCGAATGATTCCCACAAAATGAATTTCAGTTTATCTGTTTGTTGCTGAAACATATTATTTATGTGAACCAAAATTGTCTCAGTCTCCTGATAATTATTAGGGTCTGTTTCACTACTGACTATCCTTTTGCCGTAAACGATACTGATATTGTATTTCTTTTCTATCGGAGAAAATATATGCTTGAACTTATCAGTGTCATATTGATCTATTCCGGAGTAAAGGACAACTCCATCTTTTCCAAGTCTGGATGATGCTGTCCCCTCTGTATTGAACAATGGTCCGTAAAGTATTGATCTTCCGAAATATTCATCATATGGTTCTGCAGTTAATAATCCGGCAATTACTGAGCCTATTCCACCAATTTTTTGAACTGCTTCATGGGTGATATGTACTGCGATCTTCAAAATAAGATCCTACTTTTATTATATTTATTTGTGATTTATTACCTCTGCATTTACGTTAGTAAATCTAATGTTTTTTTTACAATTTTCCTAAACAAATAATATAAATTAATTGAGTAATGGCACCTGTTTTCAATTGCATAAAACTGCAAATTCTGTTACTTTAAATGCTCCTTATAAAACAACAACAATCTTATGACTTCAAAATTCATTAACATAGGTATCCTTGCGCACGTTGATGCAGGGAAAACAACTATCACCGAGAAGATGCTTGAGCTTTCTGGCAGGATAAAATCTGCAGGTTCCGTAGATAAAGGTACTTCAGTGACTGACTCACTTGATGTAGAAAAAGAGCGAGGTATTTCTGTTCGTTCTGCATCTGTTTCTCTGGAATGGAATAATACTACTATAAATATTATCGACACACCAGGACACATTGATTTTTCTGCAGAGGTCGACAGATCTTTACTAGCTCTGGATTGTGCGGTATTGGTTATTTCAGCAGTAGAAGGTGTACAGGCACATACTGAAAATCTCTGGGCTGCTTTGGAGAAACTTCATATCCCAACTTTAATATTCATAAATAAGACTGATCGTGTTGGAGCAGATGTTGATGCTGTCATTGATGAAATCAAAAACGAATTATCTCAGAATATTATTGTTTTACAGGATTTTTCAGAGACTAACGATATCTCCTATGAAATTATAGAGCAAATTGCTTCAGCTGATGATATTTTGATCGAAAAATATCTGAACGAGGAGAACATTTCTTTCACTGAGATCAAAGAATCATTGAAAAAGAGTATTCATGGTCAAAACCTCTTCCCTGTCCTGTCAGGTTCCGCAAAGCTTAACGAAGGTATTAAAGAACTTCTTGATGTTATTACTTCATTATTATTTTCAGAGATAAAAGAAAGTGATGAACTCTCAGGAATTGTTTACAAACTGCAATATGATCCTCAATTCGGCAAACTTGCAAGTGTCAGGCTTTTCAGTGGCTCAATAAAGAACAGGGATCTTATCAAATACGGTTCACAGGGAAAAGAAAATAAAGTTACTCAGATAAAGAAGACATATTCAAATAAACTTGAAACTTTAGATATCTTACAGGCTGGTGATACAGCTTTACTTTGCGGACTTGAAGATGTCATTGCAGGTGATATCATTGGTTCTGACCCTGAATTGCTAAAGAAACTTGAACTATGCAAATATACTGGTCTCAG
>JAQIDB010000092.1 GCA_027858225.1 Candidatus Delongbacteria bacterium | reverse complement strand
TCCTAATGTGATATATGATTTTGAGGTTAACTATATACCTAAGAAAATATTAATCTTTTACACTTTTTGCAAGAATTTATTCTGTTAATTATGACACAGTCTGAGGAGCCTTCCCCTACGTTCGTGGTTTTCTTGTGTATTATCGGGGAAATCTTTTGACTTTAATTCTCCATTCAAACTCAAACCCAGCGAATCCATGAGCCACCTAATAGCTTACAGCTTATAGCTAATAGCTATCTTTTACCCGTTTTCAAGTATTTGTTCCGTTCGCTGTTCATGAACAATGAACGCTATAATTTAATTCAATTTCTTCACTAGCTTATTTTTCATTAACGAAGTCATTTGTGCAATTGCGATATCATTTAATTCTATAAGCCTTTCAGATTGATCTATTCCTTTCCTGATAAGAACAGAATTGATACTCTCTAAATTTGACAAACAAATCAGTTGAGAAATATTCGCATAATCCCGTATGTTGCCCTTTTTTTCTGTATTAGAGATCCTCCATTCTTTAGCTGTAATTCCAAATAAAGCCATATTTAAAATATCTGCCTCAGAAGCATATATAATACTTATCTGCTTTCTTGTCAACTTATCAGGTATCAGATTTTCTTTAATTGAATCTGTATGGATTGAGTAATTGATCTTTGCTAATGTTCGTTGTAAACTCCATTCTAACTTTAAACGATCATTCTCTTCTTCTTTTAACCTTTGGAATTCTTTGATCAGATAAATTTTAAATTCAGGGCTTATCCACATACCAAATTCAAATGCAATATCCTTGTGAGCATATGTACCACCATATCTACCAGCACTTGCTTTAAGTCCAATTGCATTCGTCTTTAGAACCCAATCTTTTACGCTTAATTTATAGCTATTTAAACCTACATGACTTTTAATTGTGGCAAATTCGCCATAATTAAAATTAGGATTATTTATTCTCTCCCAAATACCTAGAAATTCAACAGTATTTCTATTCCTCAACCAATCTGCGATAAAGAAATCACCATCTTTTGCCTTAATCATATCTGTAATCGAAATGAAGTCTTCATTCTTAAATTTTGTTAAACTTACTTGTACTCCATCAACATTTATCTTTTTCACTTTCTCTCCTGCATAATTTCATGTTTTTATGCAAGATAAACATAGCAAAGTGTCAAATAGTGACCTTTTGGTGCTTTTCTTTCTTTTTATATCCGTCATTCTGAACTTGATTCAGAATCTTTCTTTGGGCGTAATAGATGAATGCGATGCGGGAAGGCGTAGGAGCCTTCCCCTACGTTCATGGTCTTCTTATGTATTATCGGGGAAATCTTTTGACTTTCATTGTAAATTGTCCATTGTAAATTGTAAATTATTTCTCCCCAATCCCAGCGAATCCATGAGCCACCTCATACCTTATACTTTATACCTCATACCTATCTTTTCCCCGTTTTCAAGTATTTGTTCGCTTTGTGTTGTCATGGCTTACTTCCCATCTAAGAATTTGCAATATCAATAGCAGGTTCTAATTCTTTAATATTATCTAACCTTTTCAGATATCTTTCTGCTTTCCTTTTCATTAGCTTAGCACTGACTTCATTAGATTTTTTTAAAAATTCAATAAAATATTCCTTTGCCAGCAATTTATCTCCATAATGAAAAGAAATTACTCCAGCACCATAAAGACATCCTACATTTTTTGTTATACTATATTCGATATCATAAAATTCAACAACATCTAAAGGAGTATAATGTAAATGTTCACTATTAAATTTTGTTGCTTTCAAATAATATTTATATGCCACATCATATTCGTTTTCTAATGTTTTAAAAAATGCAGTATTTAACAAAGTCATCGGTTTATTTGGGTCCAATTTAATCATAAGATCAACATATTTCCTAGATTTATCAACTAATCTCAATTTATAATAAGAAACTGCAATATTTGCTATAGCATTGAAATCATTTGGTTTAAACTTTAATAATTTTTTCATAATTAATATAGATTCAGAGTAATTTTTCAAAAAATACTCATTCTTTCCTAATACATTGTAACAATCAACCAAATGAAGTTCGCAATGCTTAATAAAATCTTCTTCTTTTACTCTTAAAACTTTATAAAATTGTTCTAATAACATTATACTTTCTTTGATTTTGCCAAAAAATTTTAGAGACAGTGCTATTATATAATTTGTAATGCAAAAAATATTATCAGATATTATTTCAATATCGTTATATGATTCATCTTCCATAATTTGCCAATAATTCTTTTGTGCAATTTTTGTATTGATATCAAGTTGAATCATTTTCCCAAAATTACTATTTCTATTACCTGGGTGTTTGTAAGTGAATTTTAATTTAAGTTTGTTAACTAACTTACCTTCTTTTTTTAATTTATCATTTGTAAAACCACCCCAAATTATAAGATCTATGTTTCTACCCTGTATAAATTTTTCTGCTTCATCTTTATTCTTAAATTTTATAATATCTGAAAAATCTTGGAAACGAATCACATCTTGCAGATTTGCATTAACCAACTGTTCATTAATATTTTTTACAATTTCTTGATAATATGCACCTGAATTCAAACCTTCTTCAAAATCTAGAGAAAATACAAAATTAAATTTAGTTGGAAAGAGTTTAAAGTAAAATATTACCCATTTCTTCTTTAAAAATTTAAGTAATATCAGAATGTTTTTTGAAAATATAATTGCTAAAACAATACCCGCTAAAATACTAGTCACTAATGTTTTTTTATCTATATAATCTTCAATATTGAAATCCATTTTTCCCCTTAAATATACATTTGGTTATCTATTTAACTCTTTTATTTGAAGATCCCATGTATCCTTTGATAATTGCATATATTTAATTTTGATACCATTGTGTAGTTTTTTTATTTTATCAGCAAATTTATTAAATTCTTTTTTTGATTTTAAAGATTTATGCCTAAGCCCTAAATACACTTCTTTAACGCTACCTTTTGGTAGTTCATAACAATAAAGGCGCCTGTCATTAATTTTAATCAGATTAAATTTCCCACTTTCATTTTTTCCTTCTTCGTCTCTATCAGCTATACATTTAACTACTCTTACTTCTTCTTCATAAGACCAACACATCGGTTTTTGTAGAAACATTAAACTCATTTTATCAAAATGTGTTGGTGGAAAATAATGGGTTTGCCCTACACATATTCCCTCTCCTCGATCTTTCTTCAACAATGTTGTTGGTTTTGTATTTGTGTAAATTACACTACCATATTGTGCAGGTATAAAACAATTACTTTCATTACAAAATCCGGCTATTTCTATATCAAAACCAATAACAACTCCAGTATGTGAATCTGAATAATGTGCCCACATTAGGGAATTTGATGGGTTTCTTGTAAGTGATAATACACCACTATTTTCAGTCCAAACCCAACGTTTTACATCTCGTTGAAAACCTCCAATTTGTTGCTCAAGGATATCATCAGAATTAAAAGGATAACCTGCCTGTGTTTCAAAAGGATCATTAAAATCACTGGCTATTGAAAAAGCTATGGAATTGTTTTCTAAGACTTTCATAGCACCGTCATGAGTTAAATATTTATATAGTATCATTTCACTCTCCTAAACAAACATTCCCTGTAGCAACCCTTTCTTAAACTCTTTCACTGCATTTAACTTTTTTACTTCTTCCCTTTTCCTTTTTCACCTTTTTGTAAATTTGCTCTTTCACCAGCTGGTACAGAAGGAATTACAGTAGTAGATTGTGAATTACTACTATTATTGTTATTTGTGGATTCCTTCTTACCACCATCTTTTGATTTGCACATATTCCACCTCAAATTAAATTGTAATTTATAATTGAAAGTAAAGATACAAGAAGTATCCCTATAAAAACGCATAACAAACCTATCTTAAAGTAAAAATTTTGTTTATTCACAATCTTTTGATTGTCGTTATATGAATCTTTCATTGAACCAATTTTATACAGCAATAAATCTTTATATGGTTGATCAATGTGTTTATCAAATTGATCAAAATTAAAACCATGATCCAAACCCTTAGGAATTAAAACTTTAATCAAAAAATACAAACCAATAATAATCAAAATAAAAGGAGTGACACATAGACATCGTATCGTATCAACAACAGTATTATCTGTCATAATTTCAATAACAAAAGGTAAAATCAAAGAAGATAAAGGCATAACAATACTTGCTTTAGTTATAGCACTATTATACGATTTTAATTGTTCTTGTAATAAATCATCTGATCTAAGAGATAAAAATTCTAAATTCTTTATCAGCTCTACATTTTCAATCTTATTTGCATTTGATTTTTTTTCTTCCATACTGCCTAATTCCTTAGTTTTAATCGACTTAATCATCCAACTTATCACTTACCACTTATCACTATCCTTTAAACAAACATCGTTTGTAATAAACCTTTCTTAAACTCTTTCACTGCTTTTAATTCTGTATCTATATTCTCAATCTTTTTATCTAAATTCGTTAAAAATTCTGCGATCTTTTTTTGCTCATCTAAACAAGGTAAATTGATTTTTAATTTCTTAACAATTTGAGCAGACAAATTACCTTGTCCTCCTTGTAAAAAGGTATTTATAATATCTTGTTTTCTTAATTGCAGATATTCTTTTATAAATAATTTACTCTCATCAGTTCTAATACATAATACTGCTTGATTTATTGCACCATTTATTTTTGATATTCCTACAGTACCACTTGTGGCTCCGTACAATGCATACAACAAATCATCTTTTTTTACTAACTTTGCAGATGAGCTGTCCATTGCTTCTTGAGTAATAAATTGGGATGTCGCTAGTGCGTTTATTTCACCTGATTTGATAAATGGAATATCACCACAATAATACTTTTTGTTCGTAGATGTTGGTGTACCTCCAGAGAAAAAGTGACAAACATCCCCCAGCTTCTTCTCCACCCAGTCCGGATAATAATTCCCATCCTCATCTTTAAACCTGATCTCTTGTGAGAAAATCTTCTGCATGACTCCTTTTTTGTATTCCGACATCAGATCTTTTTTGCGGGAAAGCTTTTCGATCTTAGAATCCACATCAGAAAGAAAATCCGCGATCTTCTCCTGCTCTGGGAGTGCTGGGAGTGAAATTTTAATGCTTTTAATTTCATTTGGAGACAAGTTAGGAGGATCAGAACCTGCTATACTGTTTTCCATTGCGTTTGTTAAATCAGATTTTTGAAGAAGATAATACATCAAAGTCTTATTCTGTGTTGACTCTAATTTGCCTACACGTTGATTCAATAAAGAATTGTGAAAGAAATCATCTATTTTTGCAATTTTTAATTTATGATTTAAAAATGGTCGAGTTAATGCAACTACATAATCACCTTTTTGTAAAGCAAATTTACTATATTTTTCAAGATAATCAGTTGGCAAATAAGAAACATTGTCATATTTCATATTTTTAATACCAACATCTGCAATTTTCACCCATTTAGTTCCTTGAGCTAAAGAATCACTACTTGAAAATGCATAGCCGTTAAAGATATTTATACAATCCCCAAGCTTCTTCTCAACCCAATCCCCCGAAAACCCAGGAAAGCGTATTTGCGGTATGTTTTTATATAATGCGTTCATGGTTTTCCTTTGTTAATGTCAGATGTTAGAAGTTAGAAGTCAGAAGTTGATTCTTAATGCGCCATTTTTCTCTGTGTCCACTGTGCCTCTGTGGTGCAATCTTTAATCTTTAAGATTCTGAATCAAGCCCAGAATGACAATTATTTGTTGCACAGGCAATAAGCCTGACAAGGGCGGTATACACTGGCTCTGCCAGACAAGGGGATATATCCCCTTGTTGTATCCCCCTTGTTGCAACAACTACACTATCGGTGATTCATTCCCCATAACTTGCTTTTCTTTCTTCGATCATCAACTCACTTTGATTATAGAACTGATGAAGTTTATCCTTTAAAACTTCTTTAGGAAGTATCTCTGTTATATATTCAGAAACTTTTATATTACTTTTATCAAGTTCCAGCAATTCAACCTGCTCCTGATTTTTTTCTGCACACAAAATCAGACCTATCGGTTTGTTCTCACCATCTTCCATTTCATATTTTTCAAGCCACTTCAAATACAGTTCCATCTGACCTTTATAAGCTGCTTTAAACTTTCCAATTTTTAGTTCAACTGCTACAAGCCTTTTTAATTTTCTATGATAGAATAAAAGATCAAGATAAAAATCATCATTACCTATTATCATTCTTTTTTGTCGTTCTACAAATGAAAAACCTTTACCAAGTTCAAGTACAAACCGTTGTATCTCAGATATGATCGCACTTTCAAGATCTTTTTCCTGATAAGTATCTTTCAGATTTAGAAAATCAAGGATATACGGGCTTCTGAATACAAGATCAGGGGTCATTTTATCTTTATCTTTCAGCCCTTTCATTTCAAGTTTTGCCAACTCTTCAGGCTTTTTTGATATAGCCGTTCTTTCAAACAACATTGAATCGATCTTATTTCTTAAAGTTCTGACACTCCATGTCTCGATCCTGCACATCTGAGTATAAAATTCTCGTTGTAAATCATCTTTCATTGGCAAGATCATCTTAAAATGAGACCAAGTCAATTGTCGCCACAGTGTAGCGACAATCTTATAATCAGGAAATAGTTCATAAAATTGTACCATACGGCTTAATGATTTGCCTGAGAATCCTGATCCGTACTCATTTGTCAATTGTCGTGACAGCGTAGCGACAATTCCCTCTCCGTATTCGGCACGCTTATTTTTTAAAATATCTCCGTTGATCTTTTTGCCAATATTCCAGTACATCATAGTTAAACCACTATTAACGGTCTGGGCTACTGCAGAACGGGTTTCATCAATTAATTGTTTAATACCTGAGAAAAGATTATTAAATTCGAGATTATTCTTCATTTATATTAATTCCCATATATTTTATTTTCCCTTATAAAACTCTCAGCAGTGCCGAGAGTTTTTAAGTTAGAAGTTAGAAGTCAGAGGTTGATCGTTAATTCTCCATTCCTTATTCTTTATCACCCGAGCGTATGGAACAAGGTGGCTTCAGCCCCTTGTAAAGAGCGAGAATCCCCATCAAAAAATCGGCGATTCAATCCCCAATTCCCCACACTGTTCCTTTATCTTCCCATCCACTTCCTTTATCTCACCCTCTATCTTCCTAAGCTCTTCAACAACTACGGAAAGATCAACCGTCTCCTCTTCCTCAAAAGTATCAACATACCTAGGAATATTCAGATTATAATCATTCTCCTCAATCTCCTTTAAAGAAACACTACGAGAATACTTCTCGGTCTCACCCCTGCTCCTGAAAGTATCAATGATCTTATCAACATCACTATCCCTTAAATAATTCTGATTCTTAGCCTTCTCAAAACCTGCACTAGAATCAATAAACAAAACATCATCATCCTTAGCTCTCGATTTCTTAAAAACAAGGATCACAGTAGGAATAGAAGTACCGTAGAAAATATTAGAAGGAAGACCGATCACCGCATCAAGATAATTCTTATCCGCAATAAGATGCTTTCTGATGACACCTTCAGC
>JAQIDB010000036.1 GCA_027858225.1 Candidatus Delongbacteria bacterium | reverse complement strand
TCATCGATCAGATAGGCTTTCTGTTCTATAAGTTCAATATCAAACTTCTCTGATTCAATCTTAATTATCTCAGGGTCATTTAAAAAGACCCGTTTAAGTTCCTCTACATTATCTGTAAGGGTCGCTGAAAATAATAAATTCTGTCTCTTTTTTGGTAGTAGAGCTAATATCTTATCGATCTCATCTTTAAAACCAAGATTAAGAATTTTATCTGCTTCATCTATGACTAAAGTATCGATACTTGAAATATCAACTGCATTAGATTCTATTAATTCGATCAATCTGCCGGGTGTAGCTACTAATACATGAACTCCCTGAAGAGCCTGCATTTGTGTATTGATTGAAACGCCACCGTAAACAGCTAAAGTCTTGATACGCTCAGGAAGATCCAATGCGTATAATCTGAATACTTCTTTTACTTGATTCGCCAGCTCACGGGTCGGAACTAATACAAGAGAATTAACTTTCCTGTTCCTTGGTCCTAAATGCTCAGATAATTTCATAAGAATAGGCAGAACATAACTCAGAGTTTTACCTGAACCTGTTTTTGCAATACCTAAAACATCATTGCCAGTAAGAATTACCGGTATAGCTTCTTTTTGAATAGGGTAGGGCTTTGTGAGATCTTGCTCTTCTAATTTATCTATAAAAAATTGAGACAGACCTAATGATTTAAATGGCATATTATTTTATTCCGATTTAGTTTTTTAATAGTTAATTCAGCTTTACATTCTTCTTATTCTCAATCCTTTCTATGACCTTCTTAGCCTGTCTTCCGTAGGAATCGTTTGGATGGTTTTCCATGATCTCGGTAAGAATATCAAGAGCTTTATCGTATTCATGTAACTCTTCATAACAGAGTGCGGTCTTATAAACTGCAGTTAGTTTCCATTCGAATTTGGAATCTATCCTCATAAGATATTTAACCTTAAGGAATTCAGATATAGCTTTTCTAAAATTGCTCATCATCATATATGTTTCTGCGATAAAGAACTGAGTTGCGGCTTCATCATCACCTTTAGCTTCATACATCAACCTTTTAAAGTATTCTAAAGCCTGATCATATTCCTCATTTCTCTGATATATATTACCGATCTCGATACGTTTCTGGAAAACATCCTCTTCATCAGGGTAGAGGGAAACATAACTTCTTATCATCTTAGCAGCAGCATCATCAAATCCAAGTTTTACATACAGATCAATTATGTATTTGTATGCTTTTAATTTAAGTTCGTGATCCTTTGGATGGTTGATTATACTTTGAAATGCAGTGATAGCTTTATCAAACATTTCTCTATTGTTATAAATAGCTCCAAGATGAAAATTAGTTTCAATCGAGATATCATCATCAGGGAACCTTGCTATTAATTCAGTCCAACCATCGAATGCTTCATCTTTCTTGCCGATATTATACATTATTACAGCTTTGCCATACATTGCTTTAGGAACTAGAATACTATTAGGATAATCATTGATCAAACCTTTATATCCTTTTAGAGCTTTATCCCAGCTTTTCATAGATAAATATGAATTAGCCTTTTCCAAGTAGAACTTAGGTTCAAATATATTTCTGTCGTATTTTTCTCTGTGAACTTTTCGAAACTTTTTAAGCAGTTCATCAGCCTGAGTAATCTTATTTTGCCTGAATCTTGCATGAATTATCTTTGCTTCAAGTTCGATAGTATCTTCAGGTTGATAATCTTGTAGAATTTTGTTGTATTGTTTTATAGCCAGATTATAATTGCCTTTATCCAGGTCTATATCAGCTAATGTCATAGCTGCAAGATAACTTCTCTCACCTTTTGAAAGTTTCTGGATCTGCTTTAAGTTACTCTCTAATGCTTCTGAATCATTCCTGGATCTGTAGATATCATTCAGGTTAAGCAAAACTTCTTGCTTATCAATATCGTTTGTGGAACTTGCCAAGTAAGATCTATAATAGTATTCTGCTTTATCAAAGTTCTTGAGAGTGAAATAAATATCAGCAATATTCTTTGAATAGTTGTTTACATTGAAATTCCAGCGAGGTGATATAATTGCATTATTTAGCTTATCTTCAAGATTGTTGTAGACACTTAAAGCTTTGTTATATTCTTTATTTCCGCCATAGATCTCTGCGATTTGCTCATCAACGGAAGCTGCTTTTTCTGAATAATAAAATTCCGTTTTAATTGAATTAAGATAAGATATTTTTTTATCAGGTTCGACCGTAGGACTCGTAGCCAATTTTGATAATGATCTCAATTTATATGTGTCGTTATTTTTCTTTGAAGCGATATCTATATATAACTCTATCGCTTTCTCAGTTTCACCGGAACTATACAAAGCTTCTGCTCTTAAGAAATTGATCTCGTCAACATATTTAGAATTTGATCTTGTTCCTATGAATTTCTCTGAATAACTGAGAAATCTCGGTATGTCTTTCCTTATATATATATCTACAATGAATTTATGGAATAAAGTTCCATCAACATCATCAATGTTATTTTCAATTAAAGCAGGATATTTAGCTTCGATCAGACCTTTCGCTTCATCTTTAGGGAATAATTTCTTTGTCAGATCATAAAGTTCAACATTTGTCTTATTTAATATTTTTTTCCCAATGTCTTCTTTCTGAGTAACAGCCATAAAATGTCCATATGCTTCTTTAAGCTTTAGATCATCAGTGTTCTCAATGTTTACAAGCGAAGAACCTAAAAGATATAAGCATTCAGGATCAGGTTCGATATTCTTTGCTTTTATTACAGCAATGTATTTATTTAAATATTCAGCAGATCTATAATAATCCTTCATCTTGTAATAATAAAATTTACCCCAATCATAGATAAGCTTGTCAGTGTTTTCTTCGAATAACTTTCTTGAAGATAGATCTGCGATATCATCCAAAAGATCTTCTTCTCTAATCTTATATTTGACCAAATATTCTTTTCTCGATCTTGCCAAGGTGTAAAGTTCAGATGCGGAGTATTTTTCAAGGATCATATCATAGAGTCTTATAGCTGACTTGTAATCTTCAATCTTTAGAGCTGATTCACCAGCTAAGAATATAGAATTGTCAATAAACTGGGAATAAGGATAGTTCTGCGAAAATTCTTTTAAAATTTCAAATGCAAATGAATATTTACCTGATTCGTAGTAAGATTTTCCGATCTTGAATTTTAATTCATGAGAATTTTCATCTGTAGGATATTTTTCAATGAAAGTTCTTAATGCAGTGATACTCTTATCATATTTTTTAGCTTTGCTATAATTTTCAAAACTTGCCAACAGAGATATTTTTATCAGCTCTTCAGTTTTATTCACGATAGAATCTACTTGAACTGAATTTAAGAGTATGTCACCGGCTTTTTCGAATTCTTTAAGTTTTGCATACACATAGGATGTTTTTATGTTTATTTCAAGTGTGTTACTGATGTTTTTAGCATTATCAAACTCTCCTAAAGCTTTCGTGTAATTATTCGTAAAATATTCGACTTCACCTTTTAATAATGAAATTGTATAGCTGTACTCATCAGGAATGTTCTTAGTTTGATATAGTAAATTACTCATTTCATTAAATTTTTGGTTGGATAAAGATAATTCGGAGTATTCTATCAAAGCAGGGAAGTAATATTTGTTTTTTGTTGTATAATCTTTCAATATCTTTTTAAGATCTTTCTCTGCAGTAGTCAATCTCTTTTGCCTGATAGAAAATAAAGCATGGTCATAAAGAACATTACTTTTCAATTCATCAACATCTGTTCTAAGTAATTCTTTAAAAGTTCTCTCTGCAAGGACTATCTGATTCTCTGTTTCCTGGATTCTCGCAAGGATAAGCATAGATCGTTTTGTAAATATATTTGCAGGGAAATTTTTTCTCAGAACAGCAATGTTCTCTTTGGTCTCACCAAGAAGATCTATACTATAGAATATCTCAATAGCTTTATATGCATTCTCCGGTATCTTAGATGATTTTGGAAAGTAATTCTTCAGCTGTAAATAATAACGTGCTGATTTTTCCCTATCTGTACTCTCTAAGAGTTCTGCTGACCTTGTAATAGCCAATTCGCAATATTCTGATCGAGGATAGTTTAGTATTATTTTTTGATAATTTGATAAAGCTTTTTCATTTTCTTTTAGCTGTAAATAAGAGTCTGCTAAATGGTATTGAACTTTAGGAGCTGAGATCGAGGACCCATATGTTTCCAAAAATGAACGAAATTGTGTAATGGCTACATCGTAGATTTTATTATTATACAATTTAAATCCATAGGCTAATTCAGAACTTTCTCCTGATTGGGAGAAAAGAGAACCATAGATGAATAATGTTAAAATTAACAAACCTTTAATTATTTTCATGTTCTGCTCCTATATATTGTGGAACGCATTTCTACGTTCCCTACGATATCCGATCCAGACGGACACATGGGTCCGTTCCTACGGTGTTGGGAACAAGGGGTTTCAACCCCTTGCAATGTTCGTATTCAAATATGAGACGTAGCAGTGCTACGTCTCTACGATATATTTCTGTACTCTCTTTAAATCTTCTTCATTAATAACTGCTTCTACAGAAACGCCTTCATCGGTGAATTCTTTTGAAAGCACATTCCCGAAATCATGTAGCTGAGCTAAGAGTTTTTGCTCTTCAAATGGGAATAACAGCTTGTAAACACTAGAAAGGTTAAGCTTATCATCTACTTTCTTAAGTAATTTCTCGATGTTTTCACCAGTCACTGCAGAGATAATAATTGATTTTGGATATTTATCAACGAATATTTCAACTCTAACACGATGCTCAGAAAGCTTATCTACTTTATTGAAAACAAGTATCGAAGGTATCTCATTAGCTTCAATTTCTTTCAACACAATATCTACAGATTTGATCTGCTCTTCACAATTATCATCTGAGATATCAACTATGTGAACTAATAGGTCCGCATCATTAACATCTTTCAATGTTGCCCTGAATGAAGCTACAAGGTTTCCCGGTAGGGAAGATATGAATCCCACTGTGTCCGAAAGAATGATCTTCTTACCCTTTTCCAGCTCAAGTGACCTAGCAGTAGAATCCAGAGTTGCGAATAATTTATCCTCTACAAGAACATCTGCTCCTGTGAGTTTATTGAATAAAGTTGATTTGCCTGAATTTGTATAACCTACTAGACAAACCTTCTTTACATTTTCTCTCTGTTTTCTCTGAGTGACCTTTTGTCTCATTATTTTACTAAGTTCAGCATGGATAGTTCCTATTTCCTGTCTAATGATTCTTTTATCAACTTCGATCTGTTTTTCACCCATACCTCTTGAAGCACCACCTGCACTGCCTGAAGTGCCTCTTTCTCTATCGAGATGTGACCAAAGTTTTTTCAATCTAGGTAACTGATACTTTAATTCAGCTATCTTAACTTCTAGCTTAGCTTCTTTTGTTTTAGCATGATTGTGAAAGATATCCAAGATCAATTCGGTTCTATCAATAGCTTCAATTTCGTGCTTCTTGAAAATATTTCTTCCTTGTGTAGGAGAGAGTTCGTTGTCAAATATTAAAATGTCAGCTTCTACCATTTCCATCTTAGCCTTAATATCTTCTAAGAAACCTTTACCAACATAAGTAGATTTTTCAACTCCTTTTCTTGACTGAATGAATTTCCCTTTAGTCTCTATTCCTGCTGTATCAGCAAGTCTTTCCAGTTCATCAAGTGAAATCTCTTTCTGTTCAAGATCTCTTTTATTTAAACAAACACCTACTAAAAATGCTTTAGGTATTATTTTTTCTATAATCGTTCCCATATTTCTCCTTTACTTCTACTTTCTTATAATAACTTCGAAGCTAACTCCGAAAGTTCTGATCTTTCACCCTTTCTAAGGGTAATGTGTGCGTATAGTTCTTGATTCTCTAATCGGTCAATTATATATGACAATCCGTTCGATCCTGAATCTAAGAATGGTGTATCTATTTGATAAATATCACCGGTGAAAACTACTTTAGTACCTACACCAGCTCTTGTAATGATAGTTTTAACCTCATGAGGTGATAAGTTCTGAGCCTCATCAACAATAAAGTATACATTACTTAGAGTTCTTCCTCTGATATATGCAAGAGGGGAGATTAGTAGCTTTTCTCTCATTTGCAGTTCATTTATGATCTCATATTGCGCAGATCCTTCTTTGAAGTTATTCTGAATAAATTGAAGATTGTCATAGAGCGGCTGCATATACGGTTCTATCTTATTCTGAGCAGTTCCAGGAAGATAACCAATATCTTTGTTACTCAAAGGTACGATCGGTCTACTAAGGAATATCTGCTTGTAATTTTTTCTCATAGCAAGTGATGAAGCTAAAGCGAGCAACGTTTTACCTGTTCCGGCTGTTCCTGAGATAGTTACAAGCCTTATTCTATCATCCAGCAGGGCATCAATAGCAAAGGTTTGTTCTGAATTTTTCGGATAAATACCAAAGACCTCTTTGCTCTCAACCTGCTCTATCTGTTTCTCGAAATGGCTGTATTTCGCCAAAGCAGATTTCTTCCCGCTTTTTAAGATATAGAATTTATTAGGGTTCAAAGGCAGATCATCTTTCAATGGAGTGAACTCTTCAATAGGTATTTTCTTATTAGTTAATAACTTGCTTAAAACATCATCATCAATATCTTCAATAGTTTGTACACCTGTAAATAATTCTTCGACACTTTTTATCTTACCTTCATTATAATCAATTGCCACCAAACCCAAAGCTCTGGCTTTGATCCTTAAATTCATATCTTTAGTTACAAACTTAACTTCTTTATTAGGATGATCTTCGATATAATTAACAGCACCAGATAGGATGAAATTGTCCTCTTTGTTGCCTGAAAGTTTATTTTTCAAATCATCTCTAAAGCTTACATCAGTTATAACAAAAACCTTTCCTCTTCCTTCACCTAGGTCAATACCATCAGTGAACAAAGTAGCTTCCGGAGCGTTTTCGCCACCTGATAGTTCATCGATTTGTCTTATAAATTCTCTGGCACTAAAATTCAATTGATTATGACCTTTTTTAAAATCGTCTATTTCTTCTAATACTGTAATAGGTATTCCTATATCTTCACTTCCAAATCCTTTAAGACAGTTAAAATCATGTAAGATTACATTTGTATCTATTATGTTTACGATATTGTTCATCTCGACTCCTTATAAGTTGATTTAGAGTAATTATAAAATCTATGTACCATATTGTTATTAATCAACATTAATTATTTATATATAAATAAAAAAGTCCGTAATTTTACAATTGCGGACTTATAGTTAAGTGCTGAAGAGGAGATTTGAACTCCTACACCTGATTAAGGCACCAGCCCCTCAAGCTGACGTGTCTACCAATTCCACCACTCCAGCAATGAAATCAATGAGGATATCTATTACTTGTTATCTTCAACAGGTATAGTATTCTCTTTTGCCTCAGTAGCTGGTATTGTAGTTTCAACTTTTGTCTCAACGGGAGTTTCTAAAGGTAATTTCTTATCATCAACAGTTGGTAATCCTGAAACAGGTACCGTACTACCTTTTTGCATGATCAAGCTTTGTTCTACAGTTGTATTTGAGAAATGAGTTCTAGAGTAAAGACCAATTACAATAGCCAATACGAAGAAAGAAGTTGTCATTATAACTGTGAATTTGTGTAAGAATGATGCTGTTTCTCTTGTTCCGAATGAAGCAGATGCTCCACCTACGCCACCAAAAGTACTTGAAAGTCCGCCCGCATTATTTGACTGCATTAATATTGCCAACATCAAAAATGCTGCATTTGCTACGAAAATGAATAAAAGAAAGCTGTACATTTTATATACTCCAATTTTATAATTTTTTACTTATTAACTAACGCGCCCTAATTTAAGCTAAATTCAGTTATAAGTCAAGATATATTTTGAACAGGATTAAAATCGCATTCCCTGAAGGATATTATCCTACAATATTAAAAAATGGGAAAATTTATTCGTTCAACCAGGAAGACAGTTATATAAAGGTATTTGATTATTAAATTAGGTAAATTACAAAAGATAACATTGGCAAAATGACTTTAACTCCCGACTTGATTTTGCGAATCACTTTTTGCATATTTGTTGTGCGTAATTTTCGGTCTCTTTTAATAGCAATGGGGGCTAATTCAAAAGCATGCTATATGGAATGAGATTGGCAAAACATCATGGATCTATAATATTATTTATCTAGGAGACTCTCTTATGAAGGATTTAAAAGGCAAAATTGCAGTTATCACGGGCGCAGGTCGTGGATTGGGTCGTGGAATTGCGTTACATTGTGCCAAAAAAGGGATGAAAATCGTGCTGGCAGATATTCGGTTAGAATCACTAACAAGCACCGAGGCTGATTTGCATGCATTGGGTGCTGATACATTGCTTGTGCAGACGGATGTCTCACGGTTAGCGGATGTGGAAAACTTGGCTAAGAAGAGCTATGAAAAATTTGGGGCTGTCGATCTTCTGGTGAATAATGCCGGAATATCACCAGCAGCAACCGTTTTGGAGGGTAGTCTGGATGACTGGAACTGGATTATGGGTGTCAGTTTATTTACCCGGTCTGATCAATACAGAACTCTATCGGTCTGAGGATTCGCGACCGACACGTTTCAACAAAACCGATACAACATCGAATACCAAGGTGAAGCATAAGGAGATAAAAGATTTTTTTAGTACATATGGGTTTTCCATTGAGGAAGCTGTCCGTGTTTTGTTTGAGGGTCTGGCGCAAGAGAAACTCTATATTGGCCCCATTGAATTCCAGAAGCAATCCCCCAAAATACTAGATGTTATTCAGAAACGGGCAGAGAATATTGTCAAAGAGCTTAATCCAGAGCATCCTCGGGATCTTGGTCCAACAAATCCAGCATAGTTTTTGAATTAATCCCAATCAATTCCAAATAAATATTCGTTTTTCAAGCAAAAGGTCACTATTTGACACTTTGCTATTAGTATATTCCAACATATATACAAGAATACCATGAACCGTGTAGGGATGAACCCATGTGTTCATCCGGGTGTGATGAAAAGAAAAAGGAGAGAATTCTAATGAAATCAGATCAAAGTTTAATTATTTATCAAAGCGGTGAAATTGAGTTAAAAGTATCAGTTAATAATGATACAGTTTGGCTTAGGCAGGATGAAATTTCAAAACTATTTGAAAAAGAAAGAACCGTTATAACAAGGCATATAAAAAATATTTTAAAAGATAAAGAAGTGAATGAAAAAAGCAATGTGCAAAAAATGCACTTTGCAAATTCCGATAAACCGGTAAAATTATATAGTTTAGATATTATTTTATCAGTTGGATACAGAACTAATTCATCCAAAGCTATAAAATTCAGACAATGGGCTTCAAATGTATTGAAGAATTATATTTTCAATGGCTATGCAATTAATAACGAACGAATTACCCACCAAAGATTTAAAGAATTGGAAAACGATGTAATAAAATTGCAGAATAAAGTAGATAATCTTACAGAAATTATAAATTTTAATGATGATATACCTAAACAAGGAGTGTTTTTTGCAGGTCAGATATTTGATGCTTATAAATTTGTATCGGACTTATTTAGGAGTGCAAAGAAATCAGTAACAATTATGGATAATTATATAGACAATTCAGTTTTAATACATCTTTTAGAGGTAAAGAAAAATGTAAAAGTAAAAATATTAACAAAATCTATATCAGAAAAGTTAAAACAGGATATAGAAAAATATGAGAAGCAATATTTTAAGATCGAGATCAAGGTGTTTAAGAAATCACATGATAGATTTATTGTTATCGATGATAAAGAAGTTTATCACATAGGTGCATCGTTAAAAGATTTGGGGAATAAATTATTTGGTTTCTCCAAGATGGATAAAACATTATTGAAAAATATTTTTTGAATTACTCCCGGAATTGTAATATTGTAGGGAACGCAGGAATGCGTTCCAATTACAAAAAGGGTACGCATTCCTGCGTACCCTACGAAATTCAAAAAATATGTTGTTTAATGCCCGTGGAATTCGAGGGGAATAGAATTATTTCTTTTCAGGAGTTTCTTCTACTCTGTACTTACAGCATCCAGGCAAAGCATCATAAACTTTATCATCAGCTTTGAAATCTTCAGTATCATGACCTTTGGCAGCAATAGCTTTTTTAATATCTTCAAGCTTTACAATTTTTTCATCAAAATCAATATATACCATTTGTTTTTCAAGATCATAATCTACTGAATTTACACCTTGGATTTTTTTAACAGTATTCTCGATCCTATCTTCACACATGCCACATGCACCACCGACCATGAATTCAGTTTTTCCTACAGTTTTATTCATTGTGACCTTTGCTTTCATTCTATCGATAGCATTTTTCGGTTTTGCTTCCCCACAGCATCCACTTGCAAAAACGATCGCAGTTAGTAACAATACCACGTAAATTAGATTCTTCATTTGATTCTCCTTGTTTGTTTTAGTTGGTTTTTTTATTTAGTATTCTTTTATTACACTACCACATCTTAACATACTTGCTCCAAAGTATGGGTTTAAAATTTTATCAGAGTTACTTATCCAGTCAGCTCCTTTATTATCAAATGCCATAGGACAGTGCTGAACATAAAGCTTATTTTCTACGTTTTCTATGTCAAACGATTCGACTAACTCAATCATTGAAATTGATATACTCTCAAAGATCTCTCTTTGTTCTTCCAAATCAGTTGCCTTGGATAATTTATCAGCATTCAATTTTATTTTATTTGTTATTCCAAGATATAACTGACCATTTTTTGTATCATAAAAACTTCCTGGAATATCTGATTTTACTAAATGAATTTCTTCAGCAGATTTCTGAGATTTTGAAGTATTTGAATCTACAAGATGATCTTTAAGACTTAAATACAGTGAAATGATCTCATTTGTATGCTCATTGACTTCTGAGTTTGAAACGTTAGATTTTTCACTTTTTGTGTCAGAGTTCATCATGCTTTTTTTACCTTGAAGTTGTGAGGCAGCATCGACAGTGAAAACAGCTTTATAAACAACTTTTTCATCTAATTCCAATCCATCTTCTATAGAATAGAAATCATCAGACTCTTGCCCTAATGTTACATTTCTTAATTCAAAGATAGAAGAATCAATTTTCACATATGCAACAGATCGTTTTCCTGTCCAGAGAACAGCTGTTTTAGGTACTATGAGTTTTTCTTCTTCCAGTTTTGCTAATATTACACCATCAGCATATTGCCCAGGTCTTAGTGATAGATCAGAATTATTAACTACGCTTCGTAGTAATGTACTAGATGAATTTATTGAGCTAACAGGATCGATAAAATCAACGGTGCTATGAATAACGTTTCCATTGTTGATCTTAATTACAATTTTGTCATTCAATTTTACGAAATTCCTATCTTTTTCATAAATTTCAAATTCAAACCAAATGTTTTTCAAAGAATAAATATTGTAAAGTGATCTACCTTTTGAGACATAATCACCTTCAGTAATATTTATCTTATCAACGATTCCATCGAAATCAGACCTTATATTAAATTCTTCTATCACTTTCATATCTTTTTCAATAGTGTTGATATCAGCTTCAGAGATGTTCAGCAACGACAACTTTTTCCTAGATGATAAATATACAGAATTTGAATTAGATCGATACTTTACAGCTTCTATGAACTCTTTCTGAGCAGTGATTAATTCAGGTGAATATATCTTGGCAATGATATCATCCTTTTTAACTTTCTGACCTGAAAAATCAATGAATGATCTTGTAATCCTACCATTAAAATGAGCAGACTGAACCCTGATAGAACTTTGGTCTATTGAAGTTCTTCCTTGTAATGAAATCTCTTTTGAAATTATGCCTTCTTTAACTTTTATTGTTTTAATGCCTGAGTTATTTATCTCGGCAGGAGAAATCAATATTTGGTTGTCTGGTAGAATATCTCCACCTTTATCAAGTGGAATTAGATCCATACCGCAAAGAGGACAGTCACCTTCTTCGTGAGTTTGGATCTGAGGGTGCATTGAGCATGTCCAGACAAGATCTTCAGAGTGTACTTCAATCTCATTCTCTGTATGTTGTTCTACTTTAGAAGTACTTGGATAAAAGATGAACCACCCCAGAATTAATCCAAGGAATATATATGTTGCAGGATTCTTAATTATTTTCATGATTGATCTCCTCGGCGTGGTTGTTTTGTTTTTTGACACTGTCATAAGTTGTTGTAGATATAAGATCTAAGTAAGCGTAAGCAATGGACAATTCAGATCTTAGTTTTTCAGACTGGATAAGATTAGAATATTTATCGTTAATAAACTTGATTAGTTTTTCTATTGAACTTCCATCTGTCTCAAGGTTCTGTTGTTCGATCTCAATGATACTTTCGTATCTTTTAATGATCTTAACTTTCAACTTAAGCTTACGGATCAGGTCATCGATGTTTTTCTTTGTTCTGTTGATATTAGTTAATAGAGAATTCTCTTCTGAAAACTTCTTATATTCCAGAGCCTTTTTCTCTAAAGTTTTCTTTTTTATAACTGATCCTGTTTTTCTGAAATTTATTGGCAGATTCATACTGACTGATGCTATAAAAGCATCTTTCCCGTTGTCATCAACGATCATATCTGTTCTTTCATCTATGAACACATAATCCATTCCAATTGAGAACGTTGGAAATCTCTTTCTCTCAGCAGATTTAATCTCATAATTCTTCTTTTGAATTAAATAACTGATAGATTCGAGCGAATTATTAGACAATTTGCCATTGGCTTGATCGTTTGGAATTATAGGTGGGATAGTTAAGCTATCGGGAATTTCGACTATCATATCAGTATCCCTATTCAGCAGTAAATTGAATTTGTAATTCAGATGCTCCAGATCGCTTTTCAGTTGAATAAGTTTTTCTTTCATAGTGTCATATTTATTCTCGAACATAATATTTGAAGTAAGAGAAGTCTTTGATACTGAAATGTTTTGATCTTTGATACTTGATAGAGATACATAATTCTTCAGTATTTTCTCAGTATATTGAATTTCCTTAGTGTTTGAATAGATTTTATAATAGACTTTCTTAATCTGGAAGAAAACTTTTTCTCTAACATCCTTATAATCTGACATGCTTGAATTCACTGAGTATTTTGCGATATTCTCTTCATCATCTGTTAATACTGACCATGGAAGGCTTTGTTTAATTGCTATTTTTCCTGACTGAGCTCCCAACCTAGTTTCAATAGGGGAGATTGAATAACCTACACCAATGACAGGATCAGGTAAATAACCAGATGCATTTTCATGCTGCACATGACTTTTATATTTGTAAAAAGCTGATCTGAGTGATGGATTATTCTTTTCAGCGATTTCGAGATAATCTTCAATAGAAAGAGAATATGCCAAAGAAGTTAATAGTAGAAGTATTGTAATATATTTAGTCATTTTTCACCTCACATTTCTTACATCCGGACTCTTTGTATATACTATATAAAACAGGTACAACCAGAAGTGTTATCAGCTCAATTGTCATTCCACCGAATATTGGAATAGCCATTGGCTTCATTATATCTGCTCCACGACCAGTAGAAGTAAGGACCGGTAGAAGTGCCAGAATAGTTGTTGCTGTTGTCATTAAACATGGTCTTATCCTTCTCATTCCGGCTTTAACTACAGATCTTCTGATATCTTCTTTTGTTTTGGGTTTATCCTTCTTAAAGGTTTGCTCAAGATAAGACATCATGAGAACTCCATCATCAGTTGCAATGCCAAATAGTGCAATAAACCCTACCCAGACTGCGACACTTAGATATATCGTTTCAATTGAGAAAATTTCTCTGAGATTGATATCAAAAATATTGAAGTTTAAGAACCAGCTTTGGTCATAGAACCATATCATAATGAATCCGCCTGCAAATGAGACTAAAATCGCTGAGTATATTATGAATACAGGTATGATTTTCTTAAATTGCAGATATAGTATCAAAAGAATTACTAATAAAACTATTGGGATAAGCATCGATAATCTTTTCTCTGCTCTTACCTGATTTTCGTAATTCCCTGTAAATGTATAACTTACTCCTGCAGGGACGATCAATTCTTTTGTGGATATCTTATTCTTAATGTATGTAGAAGCAATTTCGATAGCATCAACTTCTGATATTCCATCAACCTTGTCAAAGATCACATAGCCAATCAAAAATGTATTCTCACTTTTTATTACCTGAGGACCTTGAGTATATTTGATCTCTGCAACATCAGATAGAATAATATTTTTAGTTCTTTTTACTTTGATCTTCATTTGCTCAAGCATTTCAAGAGAATTCCTATGTTCTATAGGATATCTAACTCTGATGCTGTATTTTTCACGACCATCAAACATTGTGCTTACTTTTTTACCACCAATTAGAGCTGCAATGTGGTCTTGAATGTTCTTAATACTTAAGCCGTAAAAAGCTGCTTTCTCACGGTCAATATGTATTTCCAGATAAGGCTTGCCAACGATTCTCTCTGCGAAAACAGATTCTTTCTTTATATTAGGAATTTCCTTCAGAGTTTTTTCAAGTTGAAGTCCAAATTTCTCGATATCTTTTAGATTTGACCCACTAACTTTAATTCCCATGGGAGCTCTCATACCTGTCTGCAGCATCACTAAACGGGTTTCAATAGGCTGAAGTTTTGGCGCTGAGGTTACTCCTGTGAATTTTGATACTTTGACGATCTCATCCCAGATATCGTTGCTTGATCGGATATGATCTCTCCATTGTCTGAAGTAACGACCACCTTCGTCTCTGATAAGTTCATTCATATCGTCTCGTAAGAAATTACCATCATTGTCAGTCTTAAATCTTATTTTTCTACCATCTTCATCGACAATGTATTCCGTCTTATAATTGATAATATTCTCGTACATGGAAATCGGTGCCGGATCTAAGGCCGTTTCCGCTCTTCCAAGTTTGCCGACTACAACATCCACTTCAGGAATATTACTTACAGCGATGTCAAGATTTTTAAGAACTCTAAGATTTTCTTCGATACCTGAATGGGGCATAGAGGTAGGCATAAGAAGAAATGATCCTTCATCTAAAGAAGGCATGAATTCTTTCCCTATACCTGGAAATTTATGAAGTAAAGAGCTATAAACTGATGTTGTTCTAATATTGATACTCACCATATCGAACATTGAGCTGACGGGTGTCATTACTTTTCCAAACCCCAACCAGACTATAAATCCAAACAGAGTAAAGAAAGCTGGAATCGTTAGAAATACTGCTTTATGATCAAGCACGTATATCAGAATTTTATTATAATATTTATTAAAGAGAACGATTATTCCTAGTAATGATGCTATCACAACTACAGTAAAAATATAATTTATCAAGGTAGAATTATCTGCACCGATTGGAGTCCATTCTCTGTTAAGGAAATATGCTACAGATAAGGCTATAAAAATTGATAGTGTCAGTTTTATATGAATCTTGATCTTATGGAAATAACTTATTGAGAAATTGATAATAGCTAATATACATATCAATATTCCAAATAATGGACCGTAAGCAATAGCAAATATAATACCGACTATGAACAGAATTATACTTAATCCTGAATTTACCTTTCTACGATCAATATCGAATGAGAAAAGTAAATGAGCCAAAGCCGGAAGAATAAGAATAGCTACAAGTAATGAAGCAATGAGGATAAAACTCTTTGTAAAAGCTAAAGGTTTGAAAAGTTTACCTTCAGAGGCTGTCATAGCAAATACTGGTATAAAACTTATAACTGTGGTTGATATAGCTGTGGCGACACTTGGAATTACTTCTTTCACAGCAGTAAATACAACATTCATTGATTCAGAATGAATAGGATATTTCAAATGTGTCCTTCTGAATTCATGGAAATGTCTAATAATATTCTCGGTGAGAACAATTCCAACATCTGCAATTGTCCCGATGGCTATGGCAATTCCTGACAAAGCTACAATGTTTGCATCCACCTGAAAATATTTCATTGCAATAAAGGTCATTAGAACTGCTATAGGCATTAAAATAGATATCAAAACTGAAGCCCTGATATTCATCACCATAATTATAATGACTATTATTGTGACCAGCATTTCCATTAGCAAAGCATTATTCAATGTTCCCAATGTTTCTTTGATCAAAGTGGTTCTATCATAGAAAGGAACTATTTTAAGCTTAGAAACTGAACCATTAGCAAGTTGTTTGATCGGAAGACCAGGTTCAATCTCGATGATCTTATTTTTCAGTTCTTTGATAACTTTAAGGGGATTTTCACCAAAACGAGCTACAACAACTCCACCAACAACTTCAGCACCATTTTTGTCCAATGCTCCTCTTCTGTCTGCAGGACCTATAGATACCTTAGCTAATTCGCTTAGATAAATTGGTTTATTGTCAACGGTCTTTACCGATATCTTATTTATATCTTCTATATTCTCTAAAAATCCAATACCTCTGATGAAATACTCAACTTTATTTATCTCAAGTGTACGTGCTCCAACATCCAGATTGGAATCTTTTACAGAGTTTAAAATATCCTTCAAAGATACATTATAATGTTGCATAGCTGATGGAATAACATCTATCTGAAATTCTTTTACATGTCCTCCAATGGATGCAATTTCACTTACACCATAGCTAGACGCAAGAGAGAATTTTACGTAATAATCCTGAACGCTTCTTAATTCTTCAGCTGACCACTCATTGCTCTTAGTTCCATCCTCATTGAAAGCCTCAATTGTATACCAGAAGATCTGTCCAAGACCGGTAGCATCAGGTCCTAGAGAAGGTGTGACATTATCAGGTAGCGTTCCATTAGGCAATGAATTTAATTTTTCAAGTATTCTGGATCGTGACCAATAGAAATCTATTTTTTCTTCAAATATCACATAGATCATTGAAAATCCAAACATTGAACTGCTACGGATAGTTTTTATCCCAGGAATACCAAGAAGTGTTGTGGTAAGGGGATAAGTAATCAAGTCATCTATATCCTGAGGTGATTTACCACTCCACTTTGTGAAAATTATTGGTACTGTCAAGAAAATTGTGTCTGAGATCATTCTAACATCATATCAAGTTTCTCTCTACTGGATGAAAAAGCTGTTACAGGATACGAATAAGTTTTCTCTTCAAAACCCATTAAAT
>JAQIDB010000027.1 GCA_027858225.1 Candidatus Delongbacteria bacterium | reverse complement strand
AGGTTTTCAAGCTCTTGGTGGAAGATTGTTGATCTGTGAACTTGGTTTTGAAGTACATGGTTTAACTGAAGCAGACCTAGTTGAAGGATGTGAAGTTGTAGGCGCAACTACTTTTATCGATGAAGCTCAAGGTTCTCAATTAACGTTCTCATTCTAAATAAAAATAAATTAAACTTGTAAGGAGTTCAAAATGGCAGTAAAAGAATTAGATTGCATGGGACTAAAATGTCCTCAACCAATACTTAAAGTAGTTGCATTAGTACCAACAATGGCAGAAGGTGATATTTTAGAGATTAAAGCTGATTGCCCTTCATTCCCAACTGATATTAAAGCATGGTGTAGCAGAACTGGTAAAACTTTATTGTTCTGTATGGATGATGGAAGTGGAAATCACTCGGCACAGATCCAGTTTTAATTTGAACTAATTTTGAAGTGCATTGATCTTGAATTAGTGCACTTCTTTTTCTAAAAACTTTAGAGAGAAAAAATGGAAGACTTTAAACCCCAAATAGTAGGTTTTTTATGTAACTGGTGTACGTATGCTGCTGCGGATATGGCAGGAGCTGCAAAACTGGAAACTTCATCAACTTTGAATGTTGTAAGAGTTATGTGTACAAGTCGTATTGATCATAATCTTTTATTAACAACTTACTTCAGTGGTGCTGACGGCATCCTGATAGCCGGTTGACATCCCGGAGACTGTCATTACCAGGTTGGTAATTTTTATGCGCGTAGAAGATACGCATTATTGAAAAAAGTATTTCAAACTTTAAATATTGATCCTGAAAGGATCCAATTAACTTGGGTATCTGCTTCGGAAGGGAAAAAGTATAGTCAGGTCGTTAATGATTTTGCTGACAAGATCAAAAAACTTGGCCCAAATCCCATTAAGCAAGATGCTTTGTTGTAACTATTAATAATGAATGTAACTGAAATTAAATTATAGATCTAAAAAATTACTCGAAATTAAATTATCGATTATAAGAGATTAGTCACAAAGGAATATAAATGAATACATCAGATAAAGTATTAATAATTGGATCCGGAGTTGCCGGTATGGATGCTGCTCTTATGTTATCCAAAGCAGGTAAGAAAGTTATCTTGGTTGAAAAACTGGCTCTTACCGGTGGAAAGACAATTAAGAATGAGGAAACATATCCCAATCTTGATTGTTCGACTTGCCTAGTAGCACCAATTCAACAAGAGATACTTCAAGATTCTAACATTGAACTTCTTACTCTCAGTACTGTGGAAAAAGTTGATGGTTATGAAGGTAATTTTAACGTTACCATCAATAAAGTAGCCCGATACATAAATGCTGAAGCATGTCTTGGATGTCATATGTGTTATGATCCCTGCCCTGTTGTAATAAAGAATGAATGGGAAGAGAATCTTATTGATAGAAAAGCTGTTTATGTGCCATGTACAGGAGCTTTACCAAATGTTCCAAGAGTTCAAGCAGAACATTGTTTAAAGTTGAATGGCCAGGATGAAAGTTGCAGTAAGTGTGTGGATGCTTGTATGTTCGCCGCTTTTGATTTCAGTCAGAAAGATGAAAAGGTTGATGTTGAAGTATCCGGAATTATAGTTGCAACAGGTTATGAACTTTTAGATGTTGCTGAGATCGAAGAGCTTGGATATGGAAAATTCAAGGGTGTTTACACTTCTTTAGAATTTGAAAGGCTTTTTGCATCAAACGGTCCTACAGAAGGTGCTCTTACACTAAGAGGTTCTGATGTATCTCCTGAAACTATAGCTATTATTCACTGTGTCGGAAGAGATAAAACTGGTTATTGCTCTAGTGTTTGCTGTATGTCTTCATCAAAGCACGCACATTTTATCAAGCATAAACTTCCAGATGTAAAAATTTATAATATTTATTCAGATTTATGCTTAGCTGACAAAACTTATCAAAAATTCAATGATAAAGTGAGCAAAGAATCTTCTGAATTTATTTTCCAAACTGACAGAAATAAAATGAAAATAACTGAGACAGGTGATAAATTATCTGTATCATATGTTAATAAAGAAGAAAAAGAAGATTCTTTAACAGTTGATATGGTAGTTCTTGCCAGTGCTTTAGTACCACCAAAAAATATTGAAGAACTTACAAATATATTAGACATTGAAAGAGATGAATTTGGATTTATCGCTGTCGAACCTCACAAAATCGGATCTGTAGAAACTTCAAGAGCTGGTATTTTTGTAGCAGGATGTGCAGAAGGTCCAAAAGATATTCAAAGTTCAGTATTACAGGCTGAAGCGGCAGTAGCAGGAATATTATCATTTCCGGTAGAATAACATAATTAAGGTAGAAAAATGACTGAAAAAATTGGTATATATTTATGTGAATGTGGTCCTAACATTGCATCCAAGATAGATCTTGACAGATTAGCAGTAGATCTTTCTAAATTGGATGATTACAAAGGTAAGGAACTCATTATAAAAAAACACAAACTCCTTTGTTCTGTTGCCGGAAAGCAATTTCTTGAAGAAGAAATAAATGACAATAAGTTAACTCATATGGTTTGTGCTGCATGTTCTCCAAGAGATCATGATTCAACATTTATTAATGTATGTAAGAAAACCCAATTAAATCCATACCTATATACTATAGTTAATATAAGAGAGCAAGTTGCCTGGGTAATTCCTGAGATGGAAGAAGCTACAGATAAAGCTCTTAAATATGTTCATGCAGGTATGAATCGTGTATTGTATCAAACACCTTTGGAAGAAAAACAGCTTGATAGTAATCCTGATGTTTTGATCATCGGTGGTGGAATGGCAGGAATGGAAGCTGCTATTTCAACAGCCAGTAAAGATAGAATGGTATATCTTGTTGAAAAAAGTGACAAACTTGGTGGACATGCATCTTCATTATTTGGTCTTTTACCGGTTCAAGGTGAAAATTTATCTGCACTTCAGAGAAAGATTGCAGAAGTTAAGAAAAACCGTTTTATCAAGATATTTACCAATGCAGAAGTTGAAAGAATCGTAGGATTCATGGGTAATTTTGAAGTTCTTTTAAATGCAAAAGGGAATGATGGAATTCTAGAACTTATTACAGGTGCTGTTGTTGTTGCTACTGGTTATGATCTATTTGATCCAAATAAATTAGAAAATATCAATTACACTGCTGAAGATAATGTATTCAATGCATTAGAACTGGAAGAAATGATTAACGAAAAGAAAAAGGTAGAACTAAGATCAGGTAAAGAAGTAAGTTCTGTTACTCTTGTTCATTGTGTTGGTAGAAATGAAGTGGGTTATTGTTCTAAAATTTGCTGTAATTACAATTTTAAAATATCAAATTATTTACAAAAACAAGGTATTAAGAAGATCACGCATCTTGTAAGAGATATTTGTGCTCCAGCTAAGACTAGTCAAAAATTTCAGAATAAAGTGATCGAAAATGGTGCTAAAGTAATATATGTTGACAGTGTTAATATCAATGGAGAAAAACTTACTTACAAGAACAGAAAAGGTGAGCAAGTTAACTTAAACTCTGATATGATAGTATTAGCATCTTCTACAATTCCAAATAAAAGTACTCAGGAAATTTCTAAACTGATAAATCTTGATCTTGACGAAGCAGGATTCTTCCAGGAAGCACATATGAAAATAAATCCTGTACAAACAAATATAGATGGAGTCTTTGCAGTTGGTAGTGCACATGGTCCAGGAAGCATCGTTGATGCAATAGTTCAAGCTAAGGCAGCAGGTGGTAAGATACTGACTCAATTGATACCTGGTCAGAAAATCGTTCCTGAAGTCAAAGTTTCAGAAGTTCTCGAAGCATACTGCACTGGTTGTCAAACTTGTCTTCAAGTATGTAAGTATGATTCAATCTATTTTGATGAAGATAAAGGCATTTCAGTTGTAAATGAGGCAATTTGTCGTGGTTGCGGTAATTGTATTGGTAGTTGTCCATCAGGATCTATCAGATCAAAGCACTTTACTAACCCACAATTATATCAGGAAGTAAAAGAAGCACTTAGATAGTTTGAACTTATACGATAAAGTAGCACAGAATAAAGGAGAGATTAATGGATAACATCCCTAAAAAAGGGGCTAGATTAAATTCAAAGAACGGCATTCGTTCTGCTATTAAGGATTTCTTCAAAGTTGCAGTAGAAAAAGAACAATTCAATCTTGTACTGATGCCAATGAAAGTACCTTCACAGGATTCTTACGCATGGATGATGATCAAGGACATTGAATTACTTAAAGATGCAAACCCTATAGCACCTATAATGCCGGTAAATGCGGCTAATGCAATTAAAAGATATACCAGAAAAGGTAACGGAAGTTATAAAATCGCTGCTATTGTAAGACCTTGCGAGATTAGAGCCATAATCGAGCTTGTTAAGCTAAATCAGATCAAACTAGATACCCTTACTTTATTCAGTTATGATTGTGTCGGTGCATTACCTATGCAGGATTATATTGCAAACCCTGAAAAAGGTGAAGTAGATTTTAATAAGATCGTTGATGAAAGAACTTACGACTCAAAGATTGTTAAAGATACTTGTGAGCTTTGTGACAAATGTTCAATGCCCGCAGCAACTGATCTTCATTTTGCGATAGATAAAGACGAAGTTATTCTTATACCAAATAGTGAAAAAGGTGAAAAAATTGTAGAGACGCTTGATATAGAGACGCAAGGTATTACGTCTCTACTCGCTGATTGGTCTAAAGATATGAATAGTATCATTTCAAAAAGAGCTAAAGCAAGAAAAACAGAATTTGAAAATGTAGCAAAAATAGCAGTAGGTTTAGATAACCTCAAAGATACTTTCGCAAATTGTATCGGATGCCACAACTGTAACAGTGTCTGCCCAATCTGCTACTGCCGTCAATGCTACTTTGATTCCACTGCAAATAAACCAAATACAGACTTTATTAAGATCCGTGCAGATAAGAAAGGTGCATTGGGTTATCCTCAAGATAAAATAATGTTCCATGTAGGTAGAATGGCTCATATGAGTCTTTCATGTATCAACTGTGGACTTTGTTCTGATGCATGTCCTGTAGATATTCCTGTAGCTAAGATATTCTCTTACACAGGAGCTCAAACTCAAGAAGCATTTGATTATATAGCTGGAAACAGCGTTGGTGATGCTCTTCCTATGAGAGATTACAAATTAGAAGAACTCGGAGAGTTAAAAGATCTCGTAAAGAGTGTAGAGGCAGAGGAGGGTGACCATGAGTAAACTTTTAACTATAGAAAAAAATCGTGACACAGTTGTAAAAGAACTTCTTAAACATCTTATTGAAAAAGAAGTAGTGAGTGGCGTATTTACTCTGAGAAAAATCAACGACTCAGGTTCACATGATTATGCCTTTACAACAAAAATAGAAAACTTAGATGCGATAGATTCATTTTATCCGATTATGCCTTTACAAGGCGGACAAGTATTATCGTCTTTCACTCCAATGGAAAAACCTATAGCAGTAGTGATCAGACCTTGTGAATTCAGAGCATTTGTTGAAATGGCAAAAAGAGCTCAGGGAAGTATGAAACATTTCCTTTTCATTACTCATACTTGCGGTGGAGTTATTCCTCTTAAAGAGCATGCACATGGCAAAGCAACCGGTCAAATTGAAGAATACTGGAAAACTGTTGAAAAAGGTGAAATTCATGACAATGTTCGTGTAAATTGTAAAGCTTGTGAGAATTTCGCACCTATGAATGCTGACATTCTTATTTCGGTGATAAATGAAGACTCAAAGAATACAAAATTATATTTTAATACAGATAAAGCTGTAAAATTCACTGATGGATTTGAAGGAAACTTCTCTGATGAAAAATTTGATGCATCAATACTTGATCCCTTAATGGAAAAAAGACTTAAAGAAAAAGAAGCACTATTCGCTTCTATCGATATAACTAATAAGGGTCTTGATGGTATGGTGGATATCTTTGGAAAATGTATTGGATGTCATGGTTGTAACAGTGTTTGTCCGATCTGCTATTGTACACAATGTGATTTCACATCATCAAATTTCGATTATAACACACCAATTCTTGAAAAGGAATTAGAGCAAAAGGGCGCATTGAGACTGCCTCCAGATACTATTTTCTTCCATCTAGGAAGAATGTCACATATGGCTTACTCATGTGTAGGATGTGGACAATGTACTGATGTTTGTCCTGCAAGTATCCCAGTTGGACCTATGTTCAACAAATCTGGTGAGCAAGTAGCTAAAGCATTTGATTTTGTACCGGGTAGAGATGTTGATGAACAAATACCTGTAATGATATTCAAAGAACAAGAATTCCCTGAAATGGGTAAATGATAATTGCAAGGGGTTGAAACCCCTTGTCCAAAGAATGGATTTGTGAACAAGGTGGCTTTAGCCCCTTGCAGTGCAGCGAATAAAAAAAGGTAAAAGATTATGACAAAAAAGTTTGAACCTAAAATAGTAAGTTTCCTCTGCAAATGGTGTTCCTATACAGGAGCTGATCTTGCAGGTATCAATAGATCACAATATCCTACAGCAGTATTACCTATTAAAGTAATGTGCTCAAGTAGGATCGATCCTGTATTTTTGATAAAATCATACCTTCGTGGCGCAGATGGCGTTCTGGTTGGTGGTTGACACCCCGGCGACTGCCATTACCAGGTTGGTAATTATCATACTAGAAGAAGAATCAAGATCGTACAAGAACTTTATAAATCACTTGGTTTGGATGATGAAAGATTCAGGCTTTCATGGATCTCTGCATCTGAAGGTCAAAAATTCGCAAACGTAAGTTGTGAATACACTGATACAATTACAAAAAAGGGTGAAAACCCGACTAAAAATAATATATTCTTATAGTGTTCTAAGGAAAAAAATTTATGAGTTTAAAAAGTAGATCAGCAATGGTTGTAGGAGCAGGGATCGCAGGAATACAAGCGGCTCTTGATCTTGCAGATATGGGTGTAAAAGTACACTTAATTGAAGAATCAGCTACAATTGGTGGTAGAATGCCTCAGTTGGATAAGACTTTTCCAACAAATGATTGTTCTATGTGTATTCTTGCCCCTAAGATGAGTGAAAGTGTTCGCCATCCGAATATTACCATACATATAAAATCAAAAGTTGAGTCTGTTGAAGGATTACCCGGAGATTTTAAGGTAAAAATCATAGAAGAAGCAAAATATGTAGATCCCGAGAAATGTGTTTCTTGTGGTATCTGTGAAGATAAATGTCCTGTCAAAGTTGACGATGAATTTGATATGAACCTTAGAAAAAGAGGTGCTATTTCAAGATATTTCCTTCAGAGTATTCCTGCAGAGTACACTATCGACAAAGAAAAATGTTTATATCTAACAAAAGGTGTTTGTAAGATCTGTGAAAAGGTCTGTCCCGCAGGTGCTATAAGGTATGAAGATGTCGATAAAACTATCGAATTAAGTGTCGGTGCTGTTATTTTATCTACTGGAATTGATACATTCAATCCTATTCACTTTGGAAATCTTGGTTATAAAAGATTCAGCAATGTTGTAACATCTTTGGAATTTGAAAGAATGCTTTCAGCTTCCGGCCCTATGGGTGGTCATGTTGTTAAATTTAATGATCATAAAGAACCAAAAACTCTCGCTTTTATTCAATGTGTAGGATCGAGAGATGAAAGTATAGATCACAATTATTGTTCTTCTGCTTGTTGTATGTTCGCTATCAAAGAAGCGATTATTGCAACAGAACATATCAAAGGGTTAAAATCCTCAATTTTCTATATGGATATTAGAGCATTTGGTAAAGATTTTGATAAATATTACGAAAATGCAAAAAATAAATATGGTGTTCAGTTCATTAAGTCTAAAGTTTCAGATATTTCTGAAAATGAAGATGGCAGTTTAACTCTTAAATATGTGTATGAAAATGGTGACATTCAATATAAAGAATTTGATATGGTCGTTCTTGCCGTTGGTCTTCAACCGAGAAAAGGAATGCCGGAATTAGCTGAAAAGCTTGATATAAAATTAAATGAATACGGTTTCTGTAGATCAGATGCTTATACTCCTTTGACAACTTCTAGAGAGGGGATTTATGTCTGTGGTGCTATGAATGCACCTAAAGATATTCCCGAATCTGTTGTTTCTGCTTCTGGTGCAGTGGCTGAAGCTACAAAATATTTAAGACTTGAAAGACAAAAACTAACTGATCCGAAAGATGCACCAAAAGAAATTCCGGTTGCAGGTGTTAGACCTAGAATAGGTACTTTTGTATGTCATTGTGGAATAAACATTGCGGGCGTTGTTGATGTAAAGGCCGTAGCTGAAAACGCTAAGGATTTACCCAATGTTGAACATTCTGAAGATCTGATGTATGCTTGTTCTCCTGATGGTTTAGATATTATCAAGAAAAGAATTAAAGAGCAAAATCTAAACAGAGTTGTTGTAGCAGCATGTACACCTCGTACTCATGAACCATTATTTAGAGAAACTATAAATGAAGCAGGATTAAATCCTTATTTATTTGAAATGGCTAACATCCGTGATCAATGTTCATGGGCTCATCAAAACGAACCTGAACTTGCTACTGAAAAATCTAAAGATCTAATGGCTATGGCAGTTGGTAAAGCTAAAGAGCTTAAAGCATTGGATAGATTACCTATTGATATAAATCCTAAAGCTTTGATAGTTGGTGCCGGTTTGGCCGGTATGGTCGCTGCTGATACTCTAGCGACTGCAGGTCACGAGGTTTACTTGGTGGAAAGAGAGAATAAACTCGGTGGAAACATGAGAAATATTTTCTTTAACTTTGGCAAAGATCCTCAGAAACATCTGGCTGACTATATCGAAAGAGTTGAAAATAATAAGCACATACATTTATATAAGAATACTGAAGTTAAAAAGATAGACGGATATGTTGGTAACTTTGAAACTCTTATTGTTGAAAAAGAATCGAAAAAAGAAACAACTTTTGACCATGGTGTAACTATTATCGCTACCGGTGCTGATGAGCATGAAACTCAAGAATATAAGTACGGTGAAACATCTACTATTGTTACTCAGGTTGAATTTGAAAGAATGTTGAAAAATAAGAAATTCCCTAAGAAACCTAAGACAGTGGTGATGATCCAGTGTGTTGGTTCAAGAGAAGAAGGTAAAATGTATTGTAGCAGGATCTGTTGTACTAAAGCAGTGAAAAATGCAAGTGTTCTTAAAGATATGATGCCTAATACTAATGTATATATCGTTTACCGTGACATGAGAACTTATGGTTTCAGAGAGAAATATTATACTGAATTGAGAGATAAGGGTACTATGTTCGTTCATTATTCTCCTGAGAAAAAACCTGAAGTTACTTTGGTTGATGAAATGAATCCTGATAGCGGAGTTAATGTAACAGTTTTTGATCCTATCATGGATAAAGAAGTACAGATCACAGCTGATATGCTGGTTCTTTCAGTAGCAGTTGATCCAAAGAAAGACAATATCGATACTGCAAGAATGTTAAAGATCCCTTTGAATGCTGATGGAGTATTCTTAGAAGCTCATGCTAAACTTAGACCTGTTGATTTTGCTACTGACGGTGTTTTCCTATGTGGATTGGCTCACGGACCTAAAGATATGGATGAAAGTTTGATGCAGGCAAAAGCTGCTGCAAGTAGAGCTTTAACATTCTTGAATAAGAAGCAAATATTAGCCGAAGGAACGATAACTGAAGTTAATGACACAAGATGTACAGGTTGTGGATATTGTGAAATAACTTGCGCATACAATGCAATTGCCGTTGATCCTGAAAAGGAGATCGCTATTGTTAACGATGCATTATGTAAAGGTTGTGGAGCTTGTGTAGCATCTTGTCGTTGCGGGGCGTTAGATCTGAGAGGATTTACGAACGAACAGCTGTATTCTACATTCGATTCATTGGCATTGACAGAAGAGCTGGAGATATTCTAGTGTCGATTGAAAATTGACAACTAGCTCAAAAATAAATTAAAATTTTAGGAGTTTAAATGAAAGATTGGCAACCGAAGATCCTTGCAATATTATGCAATTGGTGTTCGTATGCGGGAGCAGATCTTGCAGGAGTTTCAAGAATCCAGTATCCACCTAATGTTAGAGTGATAAGGATACCTTGCTCAGGCAGAGTTGATCCGTTATTTATCATGAAGACATTGCAAAGTGGATATGATGGTCTTCTTGTCTCTGGTTGACATCCGGGCGACTGCCATTACCTGTCAGGTAATTTCATCGCACGTAGACGATTCTCTACGATAAAACCTCTCTTAGAATTCATTGGTATTGAACCCGAAAGAGTTCAATTTTCCTGGGTTTCTGCCGGAGAAGGTGAAAAATTTGCAAACATTATTACAAAGGTCACTGATGATATAAAAAAGATCGGACCTGCGAAAAGAATGGTTAAGTATCCAGCGAAAACTGTAGAATTAGAAGGAGCTAAATAATGATTGAAGAATTAAGATCACAAGTTAAAAAACTCCTTGAAGATAAAACAGTAGATATTATTATCGGCTGGGGAAAAGGTTCTTTGCCGTTATCCGCAACACCAATTTTCATTACTAAACCTAAAGATGCTGATCAACTTATCTTTGATAATACATGTAGGAATAACCTAACGGTTTATCTTACTAAAGATAGAAAGCAACTTAAGAAAGACTATAAGAAAATCGGAATAGTATCAAAAGGTTGTGATGCACGTTCTGTCGTTCTTTACACTGTTGAAAATCAGATCAAACGCGAGCAAGCACATATTATAGGCGTTCCTTGTAATGGTGTTTTTGAAAAGAAAAAAATTCAGGCTATCACTGAAGATAAAGAAGTTATTGAAATCAAAGTTGATGGTGATGAAGTTACTTTGGTTGGAAGATCTTTTGAGAAAAAAGTTCCTCTGAAAGAAGTTTTAAGTGACTCATGTATCTATTGCCGATTCCCTGATGCTAAGGAATATGACACTTTTATTGGTGAACCTAGAGCAGAAGTTGATGTTCCTGATGAATTTAAAGTAGTAACTGATTTTGAAGATAAATCATCTGAAGAAAGATGGAAATATATAGAAGAAGAATACTCAAAATGTATCAGATGCTATGCTTGTAGAAACGTATGTCCTTCATGCTATTGTAATGAATGTTTTGTAGATCAGAACGATCCTCAATGGATTGGGAAAACTCCTGAAGTAACTGATTCTGTAATATTCCACCTAATCAGAAATCTTCATGTTGCAGGAAGATGTGTTGATTGCGGTTCATGTGTAACTGCATGTCCAGTTGACCTTGACCTTAGAATTATGAATAAGAAAGTAGAACAATCAGTGAAAGATAGATTTGACTATACTGCAGGATTGGATATAAATGAAAAACCAGCAATGGT
>JAQIDB010000204.1 GCA_027858225.1 Candidatus Delongbacteria bacterium | reverse complement strand
AATGCCATTACATATTTAATAAGACCAAATTTTCTTTTTCCGATCAAAATACAAGGAGCATCTTTGAAGACCATTTCACAAGTCGGTGATCCGTGAATACCCATTTTGTTCTCGATTCTTCTGATTTGAACAGTATCATCTCTGTCATACAAGAACATTGAAAGACCTCTACCATCCTTTGTGCCTTCTTCAGATCTTGCTAACACAAGAGAAAGTTCAGCATTACCATTTGTAATAAATCTTTTAACACCATTTAATTTCCAAGTGCCAGTAGCTTCATCAAGATGAGCTTTTAAATTCACAGCTTGAAGATCTGATCCAGCATCTGGTTCTGTAAGGATCATAGCACCTGTCGCTTCTCCAGAAGCAAATCTGTGAAGAAAATTATTTTTAGTTTCTTCATCTGCAAATGCATTAATCGTTTCTGCAATATCTTGAAGACCGAATAGATTCATCAAACTGGCGTCGCCTCGTGAAACCATTTCAACTGCCATATTATAAGCTGTTGCAGGAAAATTTAGTCCACCATATTTTCTTGGTATTGTCATGCCTGTAAGCTTAGCTTGTTTCAGAGCTTCCATGTTCTCCACGGTACCTTTTGCATAATGAACTCTATTGTCAACAAGTGTAGGACCGTCAATATCCACATCTTCGGCATTCGGATCTATAATGTCACCACATATATCGCCAACAATACTGAGAACTTCACTATAATTGTCAATAGCATCTTCATAGTTGTATGGTTTTAAGTCATCAGGATTCAAACCGTCAGTATCGTGGTATTCATTTTCAGTGATCTTATAATTTCTTTCCTTTAGGTCAACGATAATTTTCATCTTTGGATTATTTAGATGAAATTTAATATCTTCATTATCTGTATAAAAATTTGCCATATTAAATACCCCTATTTAGACTGTTCTTTAGTGGTGTGCTCACATTTTATTTAGATTGCTCTCTATAAAATTTTGCCATCTTCGGTATAATGGAATTCCAATCACCTGTTATAGCAATATCTGCTATCTGGTTGATCGGTGCTTCAGGATCATTATTGATGGAAATTATCTGAGATGATTCCTCCATTCCTGCCGTATGTTGAATAGCCCCTGAAATTCCAACTGCTATGTAAAGTTTAGGTCTTACAGTAACTCCGGTTTGACCAACTTGTCTATCATGCTCTGCAAATCCTGCATCTACTGCTGCTCTGGAAGCACCTACATCAGCTCCGATTGTCTTTGCAAATTCTTTTAGCTGTGCAAAACCATTCTTAGAACCTATTCCAAATCCACCGCACACGATTATCTGAGATCCAGTAAGATTTACTTTTCTGGCTTCAATATGCCTTTCAATTATCTTTACAGCAAAGTTAACCTTATCTAAAATATTCTTTACATCAACATCAATTATTTCACTTTTATAATCTTCAGAAACGATCTCTCTTTTCATAACACCTTCACGAACCGTTGCCATCTGAGGTTTTGTCTGAGGATTTACAATAGTAGCTACAATATTACCACCAAATGCAGGTCTAATCTGATATAATAAATTCTTATATTCAGTCTTAGTTTTAGCATCGGTATAATCTCCGATAACAAGATCTGTACAATCAGCTGTAAGACCACATTTCAAAGTTGATGCTATTCTAGGAGCTAAATCTCTACCAATAGAAGTTGCACCTACAAGAACTATCTGAGGTTGACTATTTTTTAAAATGTTTTCAAAAACCGCTGCATGCGGTAACGTTGTATAAGGATATAGTCTTTCATTATTTGCTTTATAAATTATATCAGTGCCAAATCGTCGAACTGATTTTTCAAATACATCAAGATCTTTTCCTATGAGAACAGCTTCGAGCTTACAGTTAAGCTCATCAGCAAGTTTTCTACCCTTTGAGAGCAGCTCAATACTTACGTCAGCAACTTTTTGCTCTTCAATTTCGCAATAAACTAAAACATTATTCACATTTTACCCCAATGTATGGTTATTAATTAATTCACCGATTAAATTCTTAATATCAGCATCGTTATCTTCAAGCTTCATAGAGTCTTTAGCTGTATGAACTACATTCTGTATCGTTTTTACTTTTGTTGGAGAACCTAAAAGCCCGATCTTTTCCAGATCGCAATCAAGATCGTCAAGACTGATCTCTTCAATATTCAAGAATGCTTTATTTTTAATTTCCTGACCTAAATAATCATCGTCTAAAGTTTGAAGTTCTGTATGTGTTTTCGCATGCTTATATTTCATAAATAATTTCGCATTCTTAGGTCTGCAAGCTTTTGCCGACCCATGAACTGTCAGTAGTACAGGTAACGTACATTCAACTTCTTCAACACCTCTTTCAAGCCTTCTTTTAACTGTGATTTTGCCTTTTTCAATAGCAGTTATTTCTTCCGCATAAGTTATCTGAGGAATATTTAACTTTTCTGCAGTTTGAGGCCCAACCTGAGCAGTATCACCATCAATAGCCTGTCTTCCAGATAGAATAATATCATAATCCGCTATTTTTTCGATAGCTTTAGAAATTACGTAGGATGTTGCAAGTGTATCTGCGCCGGCAAATCTTCTATCAGTGATCAGGTAACCCTTGTCAGCGTTTCTATAAAGACTTTCTCTGATAATATCTGCAGCTCTTGGAGGTCCCATTGTCAAAATTATTATCTCTGATCCGGGATTTTTCTCTTTGATCTGTAGCGCTTGTTCAAGAGCATTAAGATCATCAGGGTTGAAAATAGCAGGTAAAGCAGATCTGTTCACTGTGCCGTCAGCTTTCATTGCATCATTTCCGACATTTCTCGTGTCGGGTACCTGCTTTGCAAGAACAATTATTTTAAAAGCCATTCTTTCTCCTTTTATTGTGGAAATTTGTATTAATTCATAAATATAGTAAATATGTAAAATTATGGCAACTGTAAAAAAGGGGTTAGTGATTAGTGGTTAGCGAAAAGAAAAAGATCAAATAAAAAAGTGAGATAGTTTTCACTCATAGTAGCTTTCGGGTAAGATCGCCCAATAAAAAACACGCTCCCTATTATCTTGACATTCATGACCCGTTTGCATATATTTTTCAACAGAATCATTAATCTTTCGAGGCTAAAAAATGTCTAAATTGATGGCAAGCGTTGCTGGTGTTAGAGGAATCGTTGGAGATACCTTCACACCGGATGTTATAGTTAAATATATTGCAGCATTTTCAAAATTTTGCAAACCCGGAAAAATAATTGTAGGAAGGGATACAAGACCTTCGGGAAAAGTTATTTCCGATATTGTATGTTCTGTTCTAAATATGTGTGGAAGGGATGTTATAGATCTAGACATTGCAACAACACCAACTGTTGCAATGGGAATAAAACTTTATGAAGCAGCAGGTGGCATAGCTATAACAGCAAGTCATAATCCTTCAGAGTGGAATGCTTTAAAATTTATGAATTACGACACTTTGTTTTTAAATGAAGAACAAGGTGCACAGTTAAATATTTTCTTGAATCAGGATAATCCAAAATATGTTGGATTTGAAGAAATAGGTAAAACTGAATTAATAATAGAAGAAGCAAGAAAATATCATATACAGCAAGTCCTTGATATTCCGTATATAAACAAATCTGACATTAGGAAAAAGAATTTTAAAGTAGCAATTGATTGTGTAAACGGAGCCGGCAGTGTAATTCTGGCTGATCTTTTAATAGATCTTGGTTGCAGTGTCGCAAAAATCAATTGTACTCCTAACGGAATTTTCCCTCATGGAGCAGAACCATTGCCAGAGAATCTAACGGAAATATGTGAATTTATAAAAGATGGCAACTTTGATATAGGTATGGTAGTTGATCCTGATTCTGATAGATTAGCTTTAATATCAGATGCGGGAGTTCCACTGGGGGAAGAGTATACTTTGGCTATGGTAGCAGATTTATTACTTGAAAAGATAAACACAGATATTGTCATTAACGTGTCAACTTCCAGAGTCGTGGAGGATATTGCTACGAAAAACTACAAAAAAACTTTCAGGACAAAGGTTGGAGAGATCAATGTTTCAACTGAAATGTTGAAAAGAGATTGCAAGATCGGTGGAGAAGGTAATGGTGGTATTATATTACCAGAAATCCATCCAGGAAGAGATGCTTTGGTAGGTGCTGGTTTGATCCTTCAGTATTTGTATGAAAAGAATGATTTTGTAACAAATTTATTTAATAAATTACCACAGTATGTAATTGTAAAAGATAAAATTTCAGTAGAAAATATTGATTTTGATGAAAGAATGGAAAAAATTCTTGAGGATGAGGATCTGAAGAATATAAATGATATTGACGGTATTAAGATCGACCATGAAGATTATTGGGTTCAGCTGAGAAAATCAAACACTGAACCGATTGTTAGGATATTCGCTGAGGCAAAGACTAAAGAAAAGGCAGATGAAATTGTTAAAATATACAAAGATAAACTTATCGGTTAACATATTTTTATTTATACTTATGTTATCCTTTCCGCTGTTCTCTCAACCGGAAAAAACTTTAATGTTTGATGAAACCTATACAACGGGCCTTCCTGTATTTAGATATAACATAGTAAGACTATTCAATAAAAGAGAAGGCTTCTTTGACCTGAACATTCAAACTGAGATTACCAACGAAAGACTTCATTTTTTTAAGAAAGATAAAGAATATATCTCAACTTATGTAATTTCCGTAGCAGTTTTTGAAAGAGGAAAGACAGATGAAATTCCTTTATCTCAAAATTCTGAAAAAGTTGTTTATGCAACTGAAAATTACACAGAAACTCAGCTGAACAAATCAAGCAAGAAGCATAATTATGTATTTCCTATACCTGACGGATCATATTCTGTTGTAATACTAATAAAGGATCAAAATAGTAAAAAACAATTTAAGGTAAAAAAAGAAGTTGAATTTTCAATGGAAGAAGATCTAGGAGTTTCTGATCTTCAAATGGTGAGCTGGAATGATGATGAGAATTTTTTGAAAGATTATTCTCCCAATATCAATAATATCATAGATAAGAAGAATCTTTTCACTGGAGCCCTTTTCGAAATATATTCTCTTGAAGCTATAAATTTGTCATATAATATAGAATATAAGATAATTGATAGAAAGGGTACGATCATTTACAATGATACTTTCAAAGATTTGCTCAAAGAAAATCTACATTATCAAGTTTTAAAGATACCATTAGAGAAATTCAACGTAGGAAATTACAAAATAGAATTAGAAGTTAATTTCCCTGAACGGACAATTGAAAGAGAAAGCACGTTTTATCTTAGATGGAAAGATCTTTCTTTGAATATATCGGATATTTCTTTAGCGGTTGAGCAGATGCTTTATTTAATGGATTACGACTCACTAAAACCTATATTTAGCTATGAAGAAGAACCTAAAAAAGAATGGTTTCAGGAATATTGGAATAATTTGGAGACATCTCTAAGTTTGAAGAAAAATTCTCTGATGGAAGAATACTATCGCAGGATAGCCTATTCAAATATAAACTTTTCTGTACCAAAGAAACAAGGTTGGAAGAGTGATATGGGGAAAGTTTTATGTATAATGGGTGATCCTGATGAAGTTCAGAGTTATAGTTTTACAAGAAATTCTAGACCTTATGAAGTCTGGATATATTATGAATACGGAAGTCAATATATTTTTGACTATATCGGCGGGGAATTTAGATTAAGAAAGTAATTTAATTTGTGTAAACTAATATCGGTTAAATAAATAATAAACTTTAAGTAAAGCATAACGGATCATTTAAATTGAAAATAGCAGTTTTATCAAGTGGTAGCAAGGGGAATTCTTCCTTTATTGAATCAAACAATCAGGCAATATTGATAGATGCGGGATTATCTGCAAAAAGATTATTGAGCAGAATGGATGATATTGGTGCTGATTTTAAGAATCTTAATGGAATTGTGGTCACACACGATCATTCAGACCATATCAAAGGCGTTGGCATACTTGCCAGAAAATTAAAAATACCTGTGTTTATCCATGAAGAAAATTATATTGTAAAAGAAGATCTCTTTAGTAATTGTGAGATAAAATTCATTACAAATAAATTCGAATTAGGAGGTTTCATGATAACTCCTATACCTGTTTCACATGATGGAACAGCAAATTATTCTTATAATATTCAGGCTGAAGGTAAAAAAATATCTCATTTGACAGATCTGGGTAAAGCTACATCTTTGGTTATGGAGCGAACTAAAGATTGCAATCTTTTCTTATTAGAATCGAACCATGATCCTATTATGTTAAAGGACGGTCCATATCCCTGGTATTTAAAACAAAGAATTTCAGGTATAAAAGGTCATTTATCAAATTCAGATGCAAGTAACTTATTATTGTCAGCAGATCGAAGTAATCTAAAAAATGTAATCCTGGCTCATCTAAGTGATGAAAATAATGATCCTAGATTAGCTTATGAAAGTATGTTGTGTACTGTTGATGAGAATGATTTAGATATGAATGTGCATGTTGCACTGCAAACTCAACCATTGGAGTTCATCGAACTTTGATGAAACAAATCACAAGGAGTTTATTGAAATATAATGGAGAATAAACTTATATACATATCTGCCGGGGAAGCTTCAGGTGACTTGCTTGGAAGTGAAGTTATAAAAGAATTGTTGGTATCGGATCCATATTTGAAGATTAAAGGTATCGGTGGTTCAAATATGATGGTTCAAGGTTTTGACCCTATCTTTCGTACTGAAGAGCTTGGGTTTATGGGATTCTTCGAGATATTCAGACATGTTTTTTTTATCAGAAAAGTAATGAAAGCCATGGTAAAAAGTATTCTCAAAGATCAGCCTAAAATTGTACTTCTAATAGACTTTTCAGAGTTTCATATAAAATTAGCTAAGAGATTGAAAAAGCATAACATTAAATCAAAGATCATCAAGTATGTTAGTCCTCAGATATGGGCTTCTAGATCAAAAAGGATTACGGATATTGTAAAAACATATGACTGCTTATGCTGCATTCTTCCGTTTGAGAAAGAAATCTATAAAGATCATGATATAGATTGCAGATATGTTGGTCATCCATTGCTTGATAAGGTCAAGATCAGATACGAAAAAGAAGAGTTTTATAAATTCTTGAAAATTAATGGTAAGAAGAAAATTATCTCTATTTTCCCAGGTAGTAGAAAACAGGAAGTAAGTAAGCATATTGACGTGATACTTAAAGCTGTGAAAGATTTAAAAAATGATCGTAAAGATCTGTCTTTTTTCATCTGTAAAAGTGAAAATATTACCTTTGAAAACTATTTGAAAATATTCGAAGAAGAAAATATTACAATTGTAGATTCTGTTTATCAGTGGGAATTAATCAAATACTCAGATATTGTTCTATGCAAAAGTGGTACTTCTTCACTACAGACTGCTATAATGAAAACCCCATCTATTATTTTCTATAGATTGAATTCATTCTCATATATGATTGCGAAAAGGATCATTAAAACTGAATTTATATCTCTACCGAATATAATTGCAAAGAAATTGATCATTCCTGAGTTAATGCAGGATGATTTTACAGCTGAGAATTTAAAAATTGAAACTTTGAAATATTTGAATGATAAGGAATATTATGACGATACAATTACAGAATTAGAAAAAGTTGCTAATTCCATCGGGGATAAGGGCGCAGGTAAGAAAGTTGCTGAAGCTGTTTTAGAATATTTAAGTAAATAATTGACAATTTACAATTGATAATGGACAATTAAAATATCAAACCGTCACCCTGAATTTATTTCAGGTTCTTTTCTTATAAATTACTCAAAGTAAATATTTTATTTTTCTCTCTGTATTCGTTGACTTTTAGAGAAGTTTCTTCAACCTGAGTTAAAAAACGTGCATATTTTTCAGCTTTCAATTTTGGAGTTGCGATCATTCTCTTAAGCAGTGGATTTACCCATTTACCTTTACTGCTTTTTATACCGAAATGAAGATGGGGACCGGTAACTCTTCCGGTTCTACCAAGTTTAGCGATTTGCTGTCTTGCTACAACGGAATTCCCTTTTTTAACCAGTCGTTTGCTTAAGTGAAGATAATAAGTTTTAGTTCCATCAGTGTGCTTGACGACTACTTTATTTCCATTCAATTTATCGTATCCGGAATAAACAATTTTACCTTTTGCTACCGCATATACAGGATCTCCAATATGACCTCTGTAGTCAACTCCAGAGTGGAAAGATCTTTTACCTGTTACAGGATGTCTTCTGCCGCCAAATGGGCTTGTAACATGAATTTTATCAATAGGTAATCTTAAAGCAGAATGAATTAGAGCTTTACCATCTTTTGTATAGTGTGCATTGTATGCTGAAAGAGGATCGACATCATCAAATCTAAATGCCTCATGAAAACCACTTCTTTTTCCTTCGTATGATACATAATGGATCTTTCCGCCGGATAATTTCTTACTATAATAATAATATTCTTCCATGTAAACGGTAAATTGATCGCCAACTCTTGCATCAGACCTGAAATTTACAACACATTCTAAAATACCATTAACAACCTGGCTTGTGGAGCGAGGGATGTCATTATCTAAAAGAGCTTGATTTAAAGTGGTTTCAATCTTACCGGTTATAAATCTGAACTTAGTTTCAACGGGAAGGGATATTTCTTTGTAGCTGTAGGTTCCTGAGGAATCTTTAGTTAATTTATGAGTTGTAACAACATCAGGCATAAATTCAAATTCAACTATCTTTGTTTTAGTTGAATCATATACTACCTTGAACTTTTCGCCGGCTTTTAAAAATCTAAAATCTACATGAAATCTTAATGCATTTGATAGTTCAATTGCATGTCCAATGTTAATACCTTCAATTGCGATCAAAGAATTTGTAAATCCTTCATTTGGTAAAATACTTCCTGAAAGAGTATAGTTATTGGTATTTGACATTTTTTCTAGTAAGCTGTCAGGTACAGCTTCAGCCTTTAGATCAAGCGGATTCTGTACCATTGCCTGACCTGAGTCAAAAGAGCATAAAACTACTACCGAGAATGCTATCAAAGCTATTGCAGCCACTAAATTATGATGGTGAGTGATAATGAAATTCTTGATACCTGCTCCAATTTGATTTGTACCCTCAATCGATGTAGAAAATAAGGTATATTTTATATTAATGCAAATGTAGGTCATGAGTTCTAACTCAAATTATATGTAAAATCTTTCTAAAGCACTAAATATCCTCAAAATAATAAAATAGTATCTTGACATTATAATGTAATATATATATATTCAGAATTCCAAAAACGGCAATGATTCCGGCAGTGTCGGTAGACCGTTCAAAATCAGGAGGTATTTTTATAATGACTGAAGAAACAAAAAACCAAACCGTTGTTGAACCAGAAGAAATATGGGTAGACGACATCAATGACTTGTACGAAGAAGAGTACACGACAGAAGAGATTGAGGAAATGGAATCCTTACTGGCTACATCAATGATCGACATCAAAGAAGGTGAGATCATTGAAGGTAAGATCGTAAACATCAACCAAGTAGGCGTAGCAGTTGATATTGGATTCAAAAGTGAAGGAATGATAGGTCTAGATGAATTTGATGACTTAGATTCTATTAAGAGAGGAGACATGATAAGTGTATTCCTTGAAGCAGTTGAAGGTAGAAGAGGCGAATTGGTACTTTCGAAAAGAAAAGCTGATTTCCTTAAAATCTGGGAAGAAGTTAGAATTATTTACGATGAGCAAACTATTGTTCAAGGTAAATGTCTTAGAAGAGTTAAAGGCGGTATCGTAGTTGACTTGATGAGCATTGATGCATTTTTACCTGGATCACAAATTGATGTATATCCTGTAAGGGATTTTGATGCATTGATCGGTGAAACAATGGAATTCAAGATCGTTAAACTTAATGAACAAAGAAAAAATGTTGTTCTTTCAAGAAAGATTATTCTTCAGAAAGATCTTAATGAAAGAAGAGAAGCAACACTTAAAGAAATTCAAGTTGGCGATGTAAAAGAAGCTATCGTTAAGAATATTACTGACTTTGGTGTATTTGTTGATATAAATGGTCTTGACGGACTTATTTACATTACTGATTTATCTTGGGGTAGAGTAAATCATCCAAGTGAAATCTGTAAATTAGATGAAAAAATCAATATTCAGATATTAGATATTGATTATGATAAAACTAGAGTTTCTGCAGGTTTAAAGCAACTTACTCCACACCCTTGGGAAGGTATCGAAGAAAAGTACCCTGAAGGAAGTACAGTGCAAGGTAAAGTTGTAAGCATAACTGACTACGGTGCTTTTGTTGAGATCGAAAAAGGTATTGAAGGTCTTATCCATATCTCAGAAATGAGTTGGGTACAACATGTTAAACACCCATCAGTTTACCTTCACTTAGGTGATATAATTGATGCAGTAGTTTTAAATATCAAAAAAGAAGAAAAGAAAATTTCTCTTGGTCTTAAACAACTTGAAGCTGACCCATGGGAAATCATCGAAAATAAATATCCTGTTGGTTCTAAGCACACTGGTGTAGTTAGAAGTCTAACTCAATTTGGTGCATTCACTGAACTTGAAGATGGCATCGACGGTTTGATCCATATAAGTGACCTGTCCTGGACTAAGAAGATCAGACATCCTAAAGATGTTGTCAGAAAAGGTCAAGAGATCGAAATTATTGTTCTTGATATCAACAAAGATGAAAGAAGAATTGCTCTAGGTTATAAGCAACTTGAACCAGATCCTTGGATAGAGTTCGAAAAGATCTTGGTAGAAGGATATGAAACAAAATGTAAAGTTATCAGAAAGATCGACAAAGGTATTATTGTTGAATTGACTAATCCTGTAGTTGAAGGATTTGTTCCAAAGTCTTTATCAGATAACTATGCAACTTGTAATGAAGGTGATGAGATTGATCTTATTGTAGAAACTTTCAATAAAGAAGTTAGAAAAGTTGTTCTTAAAAGTGCAACTCTTCAAGTAGCTCCTAAAGTGGCTCGTAAAGTAGATCCAGATAAATTGATAGTTGATGCAGATGGTAGAGTTCACATACCTGAACCGGAAGCCGTAGAAGAAAAGGTAGAAGAAAAGGTAGAAGTTAAAGTTGAAGAACCTATTATTGAAACAAAGGTTGAAACTGAAGCTCCCGTACAAGAAGTAGCCGAAGAAGCAGTTGTAGAAGAAAAGGTTGAAGAAGTAGTTGAGGAGAAGGTTGAAGAAGTAAAAGAAAAGAAGAATCCTGCTAAGAAAACTACTAAAAAAGCTGCTAAGAAAGAAGAAGCTCCCGTACAAGAAGTAGCCGAAGAAGCAAAGGAAGAAGCAAAGGAAGAAGAAGCTAAAGAAGAAAAAGCTGAATAATTCTTATTTTGTGAATCGTATGTAAAAAAGGTGGAAATTAATTTCCACCTTTTTTTATTTTATCGTACCTTATCTATATGAAAAAAACAGCATACATATATACTTTGGGTTGTAAATTGAATATTTATGAATCTGAGGTAGTAAAAGATATTTTAGTTAAAGATGGCTATGAAATAGCTATAAAACCTGCAGATGCCGGCGTTGTTATAGTCAATAGCTGTACTGTTACATCAAATGCGGATAGTAAATTATATAAATTCTTAAAAAAAGTGTCAGTTTCTAATCCCAATGCAACAAAAGTCGTCATGGGTTGTTATTCACAACTCGAATCAGAAAAATTGAAAAAAGAGAATATTGCTGATATCATTTTAGGTGTAGACAACAAATATCAAGTAAATAATATTTTAAAGGATCATCAGAAAGAATCAAATTATATACATGAACTTGATATCTCAAAAGTAGGTTTTGAAGATTATCATTTAACAAAGTATAAAAACCATACTAGAGCATTTCTTAAAATTCAGGATGGTTGTGATAATTTTTGCACATATTGTACAATCTCAAAAGCAAGAGGAAGATCAAGAAGTAAATCTCCTTCTTCGATCATGAAGGATATTGAAAATCTTGCTAAGAATGGATATAAGGAGATAATTCTATCAGGTATAGACCTTGGAAGTTACAAGTATGAAGAATCAGAAAAGTTATTTCTGCTGAAAGATATTATCAAAGAGATATTAACTGTGGAAGGGTTTAGATTACGAATTAGTTCAGTAGAACCATGGTGTTTTGATGATGAATTGATCGATCTATTTGTAAAAGATGATAGGATATGCCCACATTTTCATATTCCACTACAATCTGCATCGGATAATATTCTTAAGAAGATGAACAGAAAATACAATGTTGAGATATTTGACACTCTAATTAGAAAGCTCAAGAAAAAGAAAGATGTTATAATATCTACAGATATCATAGTCGGATTTCCCACAGAAACAGAGGATGAATATGAACAATCTAAGAGATATTTGAATGATTCACTTTTAGATACTGCTCACATTTTTTCATACTCTGACAGGCCCCATGCTGCTTCAAGAAATCTTTTTCCTAAGATATTGAAGAAAGATATTAATAGAAGGAGTAAAGAGCTCAGAAATATAGCAGAAGAAAAATATAACCAATTTTATAAGAAAAATATCGAAAACGATAAAAAAATAATCATTGAGAAGATAAAAAAAACTGATGATAAATACCTTTACTCAGGTATAACAGATAATTATCTGCAATTAAGTTTTACATCCACGGATAAATATAAGAAAGGTGATTTGGTAAACATTAGAGTCAAGTAAAGTGAATATGCCGGATGTTTCATAATAACTTTAATGTTGCATTAAGGTTATTATACCTATTATATTTCTATTGTAGAATAAAAAATTAAATGGAGTAATAAAATGGCAAATTACAAAGTAGGAAGTGTTGTAAGATTGAGATCGGGTGGTCCTGATATGACAATTAAAACAATTATTGGTAAAGAGAAGAAAATGCCGTTTACTCTTATAGATGCAGCTTGGAAAGATAAAGGCTTAAACGATGGCGATCCTATTTGTGTTTGGTTTGAAGGTAATACTTCAAAAGAAGATGGATTTTCATTAGATTTACTTGATCTGGTTAGATAATTTATTTCGTTAGATTTCCTTGATCTGATTAGATAATTTATTGCCGAATTATTGCTTTTTTTGAAATATTATAGCTAATCTCATCATTGACAAGTTGAAATATTTTCACTATCTTTGGGATTCTTGAAATAAGAGTGTCTAAATTAGAAAAATGAAGGTAAGAAAAATGCTTCGCAGAATGAAAAAATCAAAGATCCATAGAGCAACTGTAACAGATGCGAATCTTAACTATGAAGGCAGTATTACTATTGATAGAGATCTTTTAGAAGCTGCAGATATTTTAATCGGTGAGCAGGTTCAGATCGTAAATATCAATAATGGTAGCAGAGCAGAAACTTATACAATCGAGGGTGAAAGAGGTAGTGGTACTATTTGTATGAATGGGGCTATTGCACGATTAACTCAGCCAGGTGATCTGATAATTATTATCAGTTATGGTGATTACAGCGATGAAGAGCTGGAAAATTTTAAGAGTATAAGCGTAATGTTAGATGCTGATAATAAGATTAGAGAGATAACAAAATCTCAACCTAGATAAATTTATTCGAAATATGAATATTTAAGTGCTTCCAATTTGGAAGCACTTTTTTTTTATGAAAAAGAGCAAAAGGTCACTATTTGATACTTTGGTAACATTATATTGTATTGTTACCTATAAAGTTATGTGAGACAAAAAATGAAAACAGAGTATGATGTTAAGAAGTTTGGTATCGGAAAGATGCCGAGAGAGAAAATGATCGATGGACAGGTTGATGAAATGAATTTATCTGAACTTGTGGCTGTTCTGATCGGGAAAGGGAATAAGAATGAAAGCGTGTTCACTATTTCTGAGCGGATTATAAATGATTATGGTTCAAAAACACTATTGAAAGAGAAAGATCCTAAGAAATTAAATGAAAATCTCAAGATCGGGGAAGTGAATTCCTGTAAATTAATCGCAGCTTTTGAACTGGGTCGGAGATTTTACAGTTCAAATGCAAGGTCTCGCACGCTGATAAGAGGGCCTGAAGATGTGTTTGAATATACCAAGGATATGTCTACATTGGTTAAAGAGCATTTCAGAGGGTTGTATCTAAATACAAAGAATTATGTGATACATGATGAAATTATCAGCATAGGTCATCTTTCGGGTGCATTGGTTCATCCTAGAGAAGTGTTCAAAGCGGCAGTTGAATTCTCAGCGAGCAGTCTTATTGTAGTTCACAATCATCCAAGTGGAGATCCAGAACCTTCGAAGAATGATGATAAGATAACCAAGATGCTAAAAGAAGCTGGTAATGTAATGAATATTCCAATGACAGATCATGTTATTGTGGGAGAGGATTCATACTACAGCTACAACGAAAAGATGAAGATTTGATTTTAATTTACATTTAACAATTAAAATATTATCTTTGTACGCAGTATAAATTATATAAAGAGAAGACAAAATGAGTTTTAAAGGTACATTATTAGGAGCTACTGTTGGTTTTTTTCTTGGTGGTCCTATTGCAGCTTTACTTGGTGGGATGTTAGGAAATTTCTTATCAGGAGATAAACCAGAAGATAATAAAAGAATATTCAGTAGCGATCAGAAAACAAGGTCTGAGTTTACTTATTCTCTTGTGATTTTATTTGCAGTCGTAATTAAGGCTGACAGAGTAACAAAAAAATCGGAAGTTCTTTTTGTTAAGGATTATCTTATAGCTAACTTTGGTGCTGAAAATGCCAAGGAAATGATGCAATTATTAAAGGCTCTGCTAGAGAAAGATATTGATGTGAAAGCTGTTTGTTCTCAGATCAGGTCAAGTAGCAGGTATCCTTTCAGGTTAGAACTGATACATTTATTATTTAAACTTGCCGTTTCCGATGGCGTTCTTGTCGATGAGGAAATAAAGACCTTACATGAAATTTCGGCACATCTTGGAGTTTACAGTATTGATTTTTCCAGGATCGCTTCAATGTTCTTCACTTTTCAACAGGGAAGAACCGGTGGAAGGAGAAGGATATTTTCAAGTAGAGATAAGCTGGATAATGCATATGATGTTCTTGGAATTCCGAAAGGAAGTTCTAAAATTGATGTGAAGAAAGCTTTTAGGACTTTATCGAAGAAATATCATCCTGATAAGGTTGAGCATCTTGGAGAAGAGTTTAAGAATATAGCTTCAGAGAAATTCATTAAGATCAAAGAAGCGTATGATAGGATTATGGAGAATTAAAAAAGTGTGACTTTTTTAATAGTGATAAGTTGTAAGTGATGAGTGATAAGTTAGATTTTTAATTCGTTGTCATTCTGAACTTGATTCAGAATCTTTCTTAACAATATATAGAGTGCGATATTATGAACTTTATCGAGTTGGCAAATAAGAGATATAGTGTAAGAAGCTATTCCGACAAACCTGTTGAGAAAGAGAAGATTCTTCGGTGTGTTGAAGCTGCGAGGCTTTCCCCGTCAGCTTGTAATTCTCAACCTTGGCATTTTATTATTGTTGATGATGTTGAATTGAAGAACAAGGTTGCAAAAGAGTCTTTTATGGCTCTTTCTAATATGAATAAATTTACTCTTGATGCTCCCGTTATGATCGTTCTTGTTATTGAAAAGAAAAATATGTCTTCGAATATTGGTAGTTTTTTAAAGAATAAAGATTTTAGTTTGATCGATATTGGAATCGCTGCGGAGCATTTTTGTCTTCAGGCAGCAGAGGAAGGTCTGGGTACTTGTATGCTTGGGTGGTTTAATGAAAAGGTCGTTAAGAAGTTGCTGAGTATACCTAAATCTAAGCATATTGGGTTATTGATCTCTCTTGGTTATCCTAAAGATGAGAGCTTTCCTGATAAGAAGAGAAAACCGATTGATGATATCTGTAGTTTTAACGGGTATAACAAATAATAAAAAGAGATATTCCATATGAAAAACATAAAACTAATTCCGATAGTGCAAAATCATTATGCAGATATTTCTTTGCTTATTGGCTCTGATACACAGCTTCAGAAAGAACTTGGGTTTAAAAAAGGATCTATTCCTACTAAACTACAGGTTGAAAAAGATTTTATAAGTTGGTGTGAATCTCATAAAGCTGAAATGTATAGTATTTTTAAAGATGATATATTTATTGGGTTGATTACTATAAGTCGTATAGATGTTAAAAATAAATCAGCTCGATTAGGTTATTGGTTAGGATCAGAATTTCGTCAAAAAGGATACAGTTCAATAGCTTATAGAAAAATGCTTGATAAAGTTCCCTCTATGGGAATTAATAAGCTTAATGGGAGTGTGCTTGTTTCGAATTTACCATCTAGGCTTTTATGGGAAAATCATGGAGCAACAGAAATCGGCAAAGAAAAAGACAATATAGTGTACGAATTAATTCTTAGTTATAAATAAATCCAGATTCTATAAATATTTATCATAATTTTAGCAAAAGGTCATTATTTGATACTTTGCTATTTGTATATTGCATATAAATAATTAATTACACAGGAAATTATATGCAAAAAAATGAGATTAAAAAGTTTGATGAACTAGAATTAAAATCAAAAATATTTACGATTCGTGGATATCAGGTTATGTTTGATACCACTTTGGCTGAACTTTATGGAGTAAAGACGAAAAGGGTAAATGAGCAGGTTAAAAGAAATATTGATAGATTTCCGCAATCGTTTTGTTTTCAGATAACTGATAAAGAAAAATCAGAGGTGGTCGCAAATTGCGACCACCTCCAGAAACTAAAATATTCTCACGTTCTTCCGTATGCTTTTACTGAGCAAGGTGTTGCGGGTTCAAGATATTAAACCCTTACGAATCCGTCATTCTGAATTTATTTCAGAATCTTTCTTTAATTTGAATTTAAAAGCGTACAGGACTTTTACTTTTTGCCTTGATACAAAAAGTAACAAAAAAATCAAGGCAATCATAATCCCCGTAACATTGTGCCGTTTTGGAGAGTATAGACCTGCCCCTTACTATATGATTGCCGGGGTTAATTTTCCTCCATGACATCCGAAAAGTCACATTGAGTAGCTTGTCCCGATTTATCGGGAAAATGTAAGACTTTTCACATGCCGGTCGGTAAATTAATGTAAGGGGTGGCTATCGCTGTTTGATATTTATTGGTTATTTTGCTCTTGAATACTATAAAAATAAATAGTATTATTATGAATAATGGTGTTGAATTATAAAAAGGAAGGGGAAAATGAGTCGTCATTCAGATATTATGATCGAAATGGCAGAAGATGAAGCACGAGAACAAAAAGTAGAATGGATAAGAAAAGAATTAAAAAATCCTGATGCGAATGAATATACAAACGGTTGGGATGAACTAGAAGAGGAGTATGATAGCCAACATAATCCTGATTATTATGAAGAGGATGAACACTATGATGAAGATTATTGGACTGTTCTAGGAAAATCTAAATATGAGATATTTTATGAAATAATGGAAAGTTCTAAAATGTTAAATGTGTTTAATATTCACCCAATAGCATATAAAAACATGTTAGTAATGCTCTACGGTCATATTGTTGCAGCTGTAGAGGCATATCTCTCCTCAACATTCATTGATACAGTTTTATCATCAGAAAATATGTTACGTAAACTAGTCGAAAGCGATCCAGAATTTGCAAAACGAAAATTCACTATGAAAGAAATATTTATAAAAAAGGATAAGCTTAAAGATGATGTAACTATATATTTGAAGGAGATTATATTTCATAAGATAAGTAAAATAAAACCAATGTATAAAGATGTATTAGATATAGATTTTGGTGACGTGAAATGGTTATTTGACGCAGTAACGTTAAGACATCACTGTGTTCATAGAGCTGGTTATGACAAAGAGGGTAATGAGGTAAGTTTAGATAAAAATAAGATTAGTGACCTTATTAAAAATTGCACAAATTTAGTCGCTAGTATTGAAGCGAATATAATAAAGCTCCAAAATGAAGAAAGTTTTTTCAATAAAACATAATAAAGAACTAAAGCATCAGTAATACATAATGAAAATCACACAGGAGAAATAGAATGTTTATCAAAAAAGAAATTAAGTTATTTCTAATTTTATTGTTGTCAATTTTCATATTTTATAGCTGTGTAACCACGAGCTATAATCGTGAGACTTACAGAGTTGGTGATAAAACGATTATTGATGGTATTCGTGTTGAACTTAAATCGGCTAACTTTACCAGTTATTTTAAAAACTTTGTCGGTCAAACAACTTATGCTTCAGATAAATTTTTAATTGTTGATGTTGTTTGTACTAACTTATCTCGTAGCCCGTTGTCTCTTTATTTTCAACCAGCTTACAAGCTTATAGATGAAAATGGTTATGAATATGAGCAATCTAATCAAAATACAATGATGATAAATATGAGTAAACAGGGTCGAGGCACTTACGGAGAGGCTTGGAATCCTAATGTAGAGAGAAGGCAAGAAATTGTTTTTGAAGTTCCTGAAAATAATTATAAATTACAGGTTATTGCTCCTTCAACAGCAAATTATGGATTCGGAGGAAGTATAAATGTAAGAGGTGATTATATTATTTTTGATTTATCCCCTGAAGCAAAAATGCCATAGTCATGATGGTCAAATTAGATTTTGGCTAATTTATTATAATTAAAAGGTATATTATGAATAAAGATAGATCTCTTGTAGATATCGAAAAAACATTTTATGAAGTTATGAGTAAAAACTCGGTGTTTTCATCACTGGGTCGGATAGCCAAAGAAATTGAAGACCTAAAAGAAAGTACAGATAATTTGACTAAAGAAATAAGAATTGCGAGTACTTCTTCAACAAAGTTATCAAAGAGTTTGAATTTGTTAACGTTTGCGCTTGTTTTTATAGCTGCAATAACTTTTATATATGGAATATACTTCAAATAAGTTTATTTTATTCCCACACCTTTTTCATCTTGAATTTTCCCCTATAAATCCTTAATTTATCTAAATAATTTACAAATTACAATTCGGAGCCCCCTTTGTCAGATCAGAAATTTTATAAAATGAAAGCTGAAGAGATATTCAGCGAATTAAATACAGATATTAACGGTTTATCATCAGAAGAAGCTAAGATCAGGGCTGAGAAATATGGTAAGAATGAGCTTGTTTCGGGTAAGAAAGTTTCTAATATAGTTAAATTTCTTCTTCAGTTGAAAGATGTTTTCATGATATTACTTTTGGTTGCTGCAGGTATTTCTTTTACTATCGGTAGTTATAGTGATGGTACGATAATGCTTCTGATCGTTCTGATAAATGCTGTCATTGGTTTTATGCAGGAATTTAAGGCTGAAAAGATAGTTGAATCTTTGAAAAAATTAGTTCAATCTCCTTCAAAAGTTTTCAGGGATGGAGATATATCTGAAATTCATCAGGGTAATCTAACACTTGGCGACATTGTAAGCTTAGATGAGGGTGATAAAGTCCCGGCTGATGTTAGGATACTTGAATCTTTTAATCTAAAGACGAATGATGTTTCTCTTACCGGAGAATCATTACCTCAGAATAAGCAAAGTAATACATTAGATAAGGATTTCGGACTTGCTGATAGAGATAATATGGCATATCTGGGTACGACTGTTGCATCAGGTAACGGAAAGGGAGTTGTTGTTGGTATCGGCATGAATACCGAAATGGGTAAGATCGCAAATCTTACTCAGGATGAAGACACTTCTCAGTCTCCATTACAGAAAGAATTAACCGTAGTTGCCAATAGATTAACGATTTTTGCAGTTGTTATAGCTGCTTTCCTTTTCGGTGGAAGTCTTTACCTTGATTTTGGTTTTAACAGTGCACTTATCTATGCGATTGGTGTAGCAGTAGCTGTTGTTCCTCAGGCCCTTCCGATGCAGATCACTATTGCTCTGTATCAGGGAGTAAATAATCTAGCAAAGAAAAATGCTGTCGTAAAAAAACTTTCAGCTGTTGAAACTCTTGGTTCTACCAATGTAATCTCTACCGATAAAACTGGTACTTTGACCAAGAATGAGATGACAGTTTTAAAGGTCTGGTTCGATGGTAAAGAATATGATATTAAAGGCTTAGGATATGAACCGAAAGGCTCTATTGTAGATGAAAATGGTAAAGAACTGACTGAAGAGCAGATAAAAGAGATAGAGATAATGTTTGATGCTGCGACTATGGCATCGAATGCAGAGATACATCCTCCAGATGATGATCACCATAGCTGGTATCCGATCGGAGATCCTACAGAAGCTGCACTTATTACACTTTCTACGAAACTCGGTACAAGATCACCAAATGAAGATGAAGAAAATCCTGAGTTACATGAATTCAGTTTCGATTCCGTTCGAAAAAGAATGAGCTCTGTTCGTCAATTTGCGGATGAAGAGATACTTACGATGAAAGGTGCTATGGATAGTATTCTTTCGATAAGTAAATTTATCTGGAAAGATGGTAAAGAAGTACCGATCACCGAAGAAGATAAAGCTCAGTTGAAGGAATTAAGTGACAATTATTCAAAGGATGCTCTCAGAGTTCTTGGTGTCGCTATCAGAAAACTGGGTAAAGATAAGAAAGATTATGTACTTGAAGATATTGAAAGGGATGTTGTTTTCTTGGGTTTGATGGCAATGATAGATCCTCCGAAAGAAGGTGTTAGAGAAGCAATTATCAAAGCTCACGAAGCACATATTGATACTTTCATTATGACAGGTGATCATGCTATCACAGCTCAGGCGATCGGTAAAGAAATAAATCTATCTGAAGATAATTCAGAAGTGAAGGTCATCACCGGTGAGGAAATGGATAATATATCAGATGAAGATTTAAGTAAAATAATGAATGATAATAAATCACTGATATATTCCAGGGTTTCTCCTGAGAATAAACTTCGAATAGTTAAACTTCTCAAGAAACAGGATAAAATCGTTGCTGTAACAGGTGACGGAGTTAATGATGCGCCTGCTCTGAAAAGTGCACATATCGGTGTTGCTATGGGACAAATGGGTACTGATGTTTCAAAGGAGGCGGCAGACCTGATCCTTTTAGACGATTCTTTCCCTACTTTGGTAGATGCTATCAGAGAAGGTAGAACGATCTATAACAACCTTAAAAAGACTGTTATTGCGTCATTGACAAGTAATGCTGCGGAACTTTCATTGGTGTTGTTCGGTCTTGCAGGAGTTTCGTTCTTTGGTTGGTCAATTCCTATTCTTGCAATTCAGATACTTGCCATCGATCTTTTGGCAGAGATTCTTCCACTGACTGCTTTAACTTTCGACCCGGGTTCAAAGGACCTCATGGCAGCTAAACCAAGAGGAAGGGATGATCATATTATAAATAAGGGTTCATCTATTGAGATAGCTTTTCTTGGAATCCTGATGGGTGGATTGGCTTTTGCGAATTACGGGTATTTTAACTATAGAATGGGTGATCTGGCTGCTGAATTTTACATGAGAGCAACAACGATAAGTTATGCTACGATCGTTGCTTGCCAGTTTATAAATATTCTTTCTAGAAGATATGAAACAGTTACGATCTTTAACAAAAACATGTTTACGAATAGTAAAATAGTCTATTCGATATTGCTTTCAATAGTTTTATGTGCTGTGGTTATTTATGTGCCGGGAGTAAATTCCTTTCTGAAATTCGCACCATTGACGGCTTATGATCTTATGACAATATTTGTATCGGCTACGATATTCTTATTTGCACATGAGATGATAAAAGTGTTTAAGAGAAAGTCAGTCTGAGTTAATCGAAGACTTAGACTTTATTGGGGCTAGAAGACAGCATGTATGAGCCTATATGTTCGACTGAAAGGATTTTAAATAATTGAATATTGGAAATATGTGTTTTAGCTTAAATTGTATAATTAATTTGCCAAAACATAAAGAATCTTTTACATTTATTAAAATTTTTACAAAATGCGGAAGCATTAATAATGTGAATAAAGGACTAACATGCAAACAACTACTCAATTAAATAAAACACTATCAAGCAGTAGCTGGGATTTTAATCCAACCAAAGAACAGGAAGAAAAGAAGTCATTTTCACCTGATGAAGTAATTAATGCGTATTTCAAAGGTAAAGAAGATTTTAAAAATAAGGTTATAAAAGTATTTGAAAAAAATTTGGAAGTAGCTCAAGAAAAAGGCGAGTTGTTTTATAACTTTATATCTAAGAAAAAAGTAAAAAATATAGATTTATACTTGAAAGCAGAATCAGTAACAGATTTTTGTTTACTATTTCTTATTGATAAAAAACAGTATCTATCTGATAAGGCTAAAGATATTTATAAAGAATCTATAAAAGAAAAGCTTAAACTAAATAGTGAAAAATTTCATTTAGAATTTACTTTTATGCCTATAACTAAAACTTTAAATCAAGAAAAGATAATCTCTGAAGGTTTTTTACTAAAATATGACAAAAAGTAAATCATTAGACCATGCTAACCACAATAGTGAGGTATGTGGTCATTTATATTCAAATACAATATATCATGACTGGGTAATAACTACAGCTTTTTATTCCTCTCTTCACTTTATCCTTCATAAGGTATTTCCATTGGATATCGAAGTAAATAAAATTGATGTGACATTTGAATCATTTGAAACTTATTTTAGTTTTTTTAAGAAGAAATATAGAAATAAACATACAGCAATTACTTCGCTTGTTGAAACTCATCATTTAAATATTGCTGTTGACTATAATCAATTAAAAGATTTATGCTGGTCAGCACGCTACAATGATTATAATTATGGTAAAGAATTTTCTAAACAAGCTACAGTATTACTAAGCACTATTGAAGCTTATTGTTCATAATAAAAATCCCTAATAATAAAATATTGTATTATTTTTTAATTACCTTCACATAAGGCTCATTAAACAGTCCCATCTCCTTCAAAACCATATGCAGATTCATTCCCCATGCTTTTCGTGTTCTGAAACCTGAATCAGAGATCTCAACAGCTCTATAATGATATGTATGAACGTTTTGTTGGATCAAAATTTTAGGTTTAGAATCAAACTCAATAATATCATTCCACTGTATCTCTCCATCCATAACGAGCATATCAAGATTGTAATTTAATGGTTCACCTTCAACAAATATATTCTCTTTAAAAAGTGTCAGCATAGCTATCGCAGATGCCATATTTGAATAATCTCTCTGAATCGGTCCACCTTTATTAACATGAGTGCATGCAGTTCTATAGTTTACAAATGTTGAAGTGTCATCAAATCCCACTTCTCCACCTGCAGGAACATCCTCCTGAAATCTGTAACTGATCTTCAAAACTTCATCAAAATATTTTGAATAGTAACTTATGATCTTCATACCTTCAGGAAGACATCTTAAATCAGGTTGTACATCCTTGTCCATTGCAGAAGCTAGAAAATAAATATCCTTGAGATATTTAAGTTTTTTATGACCATATCTTTCCAATGCTTTCGTAACAAGCTGTGTCCCAAGGCTATATCCGACGACAACATAAGGAATTTTCTTATCTTCAAGCTTTGAAATAATATTTGTATTGAAATGAGTTGTAGCACTGTCTGCTACTTTTTTTGAATTTTCCCACTGATCTATAGGATTTAAAAAGTCTATTCTCTCTTTTTCCCAGCGATAAGTAAAAACATCGTAATTCAAAGTTGGGTGTTCACTGAGAAATTCCTGCATTTTCTTTTTAAAAGGCTCAATTTTTCTATATTCTGCAAAACCATGAACATAGACAAATATCAAATCTTTACTTAAAAGTGAGTCAGGCAGTTCAGACGGAATTTGTGCAAATAGGACTGTACTTGATATTAATATACTGATAAATAATTTAATCATTGGATATCACTGCGCTTTCTTTTTAGGTTATAGACGAGGACTAAAATTATACTTGTAAATATAAATAAAATGCTTAAAATGAATAAATCCAGTGAGTAATGGAAATTAGTTTCTGTATAACCCATTTTATTTAAACATCTAATTGTTGCTTTATCTTCATCTATATATTCCCACCCAATTGGATTATAGAATAGAAAGTCTTCAGAGTAAAACCTAGAGTACTGTTTAGTGAATCTATTTACTTCCATCCACTGATGTGTTGCAAACAAACTAGATTGCATAAAAAATAACAGAACTAATATGATTATAATTTTAATTGATCTCATAGCCAAATATTTTTTTCGATTCTATTATAAATTCTTCTTCACTGAGAGATAATGCTTTCTTTTCCATCATACAAACATCTTTTCTATCTTCTGTAAGAATATTAGGAACTACAAGTTCAGCTTCAACTTCAATTCCATTGTCTTTAAGAAATTCTATAGCTGATTCAGAGATAGTTCCAGTTACAAGTTTAGTAATAATTCCTCTATGAACGATCATTTTAGCTGCAGCCAATCCAAATAATTTATCGAATAAAATATATTTCCCGGTTCGAAATTTATTTAAGCAGTTGATAAGAGGTCTTAAACCTTTTCCTGTTTCACTGTGAATAATAGAATCATTCTCTATCAATGCTAGGTCATATTTTGTAAAATCGGGTTTCAGCATTATAACATATCTCTTGTTTTCTTTGCTCCGAAAACCCAGATAAAGTCAGTTACAAGTAAACCAATGACAAGATAAGTTAAAACTTTCACCGGTAAACCAATAATGAAATAATCTACAAGAAATATCATAGGCAATTGAATAGCTAAAGTTTTTGCAAGTGCACTGTACTCATTTCCTTTATAAAATTTTCCGAATAAAAATCCTAGAAGTCCATTAAATAAAATGATATAAGGGTTTCCCATTGCAATTGCTGAATAGACAGAACCAACACTTCCAGCCATTACTCCACCAACTGAACCGTACATCATTGCTGCTAAAAAGATCGCATACTGAAAAAAGTGTAATTTGAATCCGACAACATTTATATTTATCATTCCAAGTACATTTGGTAATGCCATTAGAATTATCAGCATTGATATATTCTTTGCATCTAATTTTAATTCATAATTTGCTGTTTTCATTTTATATCTCCTATTGTTTGAACCTTTGTCATGCTGAACTTGTTTCAGTATCTTTCTTTTAAATCGATTTAGACCCTGAAATAAATTCAGGGTGACGATCTGTTAACTAACCACTTTTCACTAATCACTGACCACTATTTCTTTTCTTCCCAATCAGGGCGTGAATCAAATTCTGCTGCTACTTTTTTCAATTCCACAGGTATATTTATTCCGTGTGGACATTTTGGGACACATTCTCCACACTCGACGCAGTTAGATGCCTTTCCTTTATCACCAACGAACATTTTGTAGAATTTGTAATATTTGTCGTCGTTATATAAGAATTTACTGTTCAGGTGTTCGAAGCATGATGGTATACTCACTCCGTAAGGGCATGGAAGGCAATACATACAACCAGTGCAACCAACTTGCTGTAAGCTTTTGTAAGTATCTGCCACTTTTTTAATAGTTGTTAGATCATCTTCAGTCAAAGTGTTTATTTCAGCTTGGTCTGCTATTTTCAAATTCTCTTCAATATGTTCATCTTCGGTCATTCCAGAAAGTAAAGTAAATATCCCTGTGAAATTCCAGACCCATCTTAAAGCCCATTCAACTTGAGTCCAATCTTTACCAGTATCTTTATAGAGTTTCTTTACTGACTCAGGAGGTTCTACAGCCAACTTTCCTCCACGTAATGGCTCCATAGCGATAACTGAGATATTTCTTTCGATTGCATAATGATAACCCTCGAGTCCTGCCTGATAATTTTCATCAAGAATATTAAATTGTATCTGACAGAATTTCCAGTCGTATGCATCAATTATCTCTTTGAAAACCTCAATGTTCCCATGGAAGGAAAATCCTGCATATTTAATTTTGCCTTCAGCTAAAAGTTTATCAATAAATTCCAGAACACCTAAGCTTTTCATTTTATCCCAGCTGCTTCTGTTCAAAGCATGAACAAGGTAATAATCAATATAATCTGTCTGAAGTTCTTTAAGTTGCTGATCAAAATGATCCTGCATGCTATATTCTTCGTTTATGTACCAAGAAGAGAGTTTCGTGGCAAGAAATATCTTATCTCTTAAGCCGTTATCTTTAAGAAATTTACCTACGAAAGGTTCGCTTTTTCCACCGTGATACGGTTTTGCGGTATCAAGGTAATTCACTCCGTTATCAATAGCATGTTTTAGTTGCTTAGCTGCTTTTACTTCATCGATCTGTCCGTCTTTCTGAGGAAATCTCATACATCCGAATCCGAGGATAGATATTTCCTCACCTGTTTTTTTTACTTTTCTATATTTCATATTACGTTCCTTATGTTAATCCACAGGTTAAAACCTGTGGTTATTGGGGTTATATCCCGTTGGGATAAGAGCAACTAACCACTAATCACTAGTTTCCCATTCTTGATTACTTTTTTTACCAGGTTCATACCCATACTATAAGGAATTTCACTGATATTTTTTATGTCCATTATCAGAAGATCGGCTTTTTTACCTTTTTCAATTGAACCGATTATAGATTTTTTTCCAAGTGCTTTAGCTCCTCCAAGGGTAGCTCCCCAGACTAATTCTTCAGCTGTCATCTTTAAATAAACAGCAGAAATAGTCATGATTAATGGTAACGACATGCAATAGCATGTTCCAGGGTTGAAATCTGTGGATAATGCGATAATTCCACCTTTATCTATTATCTTTCTTGCTGGAGGATAATCTGTCATTCCAATAAAAAATGAAGCACCAGGCATAAGATTAAAAACAACATCGTTCTTTATCATTTCATCGATTGCTTTATCTGAGATATATTCTAAATGATCTGAGCTAAGTGCACCCAATTCAGCGGCAAGTTCACTTCCACCATTACAAGTTAACTGATCTGCATGGATCTTTACTTCGAGGCCATTTTCTTTTGCTGCAGTAAGAATTCTTCTACCTTCTTCAACAGTGTAATAATTTTTTTCAATGAAAATATCACAAGCTTCCGCAAGTTTCTCTTTTGCTACAAACGGAATTGTCTTATTAATTAATGTATTAATATATTCATCTCGGTTGTCTTTAAATTCTTCCGGGATATCGTGTGCTCCTAGAAAAGTTGGAATGAGATCAATGTCGCTTTCTTTATCTATTCGTTTTATAACATTAAGCATCTTAATTTCATCTTCATGTGTAAGTCCATAACCGGATTTAGTTTCAAGAGTTGTTGTGCCGTATTTTATAAATTCATTTACTCTTTTCAGAGATATATCGTACAGTTGATCTTCACTAAGCTTTCTAAGCTTCCTAACACTGTTCTTAATCCCTCCACCTGATTCAGCGATTTCCAGGTAAGATTTGCCAGCATTACGCATTTCAAATTCATTATCTCGGAGCTCTGCAAATATCGGATGAGCATGAGAATCTACGAATCCGGGAAGGACAGTTTTACCTTCAGCATCGATTATCTTATAATTTTCAAGTCTAATAGCATTGATCTCAACCTCATTTGCACAAATATCCTGAATGATTCCATCAGTAATGATCAATGAACAATTTTCTGAAATTTCAAATTTACCTACTTTTCCCAAAACAGGATTATATATTTTACCAATATTTTTTATTATTAAGTTATTCATATTATACTCCATTTTAATTTTAAGAATACTCAAAATCTATAAATAATTATAAGCCAAATCAACTATTATATTATTTAAATGTATCAAAAAGTCGCTAATTTAATAAAATATGTTATAGAATAAGACATATATCATAAGTATTACATTATTTTATGCTTAGAATGTAGGCGTAGTAAAAAAAGACTTGACATCGAAACAGAAATTATGTAGATTGAAACATAGCGACAACGCTAAGTGAAGATAAATCTACAATGGAGAAGAAAAATGGCAGCATTACAAGTAACAGACGCAACATTCGAAGAAGAAGTAATTAAATCTAACATTCCAGTTTTAGTCGATTGTTGGGCAGAATGGTGTGCACCTTGCAGAATGGTTGGTCCGATAATTGAAAAATTGGCTGAAGAATATGCAGGAAAATTCAAGATTACAAAACTAGATGTTGATAATAACAGAGAAGCATCAGCAAAATACAGCATAACTTCAATTCCAACAATGTTAATATTTGTAAACGGTGAAGTTGTTGACGGTTTGATAGGAGCGCATCCAGAAGCAAATATTAAAGCTAAATTAGATGAGCACCTAGCTAAATAATATTATTAGAGTACAGTTTGAAATAAATGAATAATTCAAACTGCACTCTTTTACTAAAATTAAAATTGAGGGTGTATCATGTATAAAATAATATTGACAACTCTGCTGTTAGTTATGATTCTACCTCTTACAGCTGGAAATAAAAAATTAACTAACCTTTCCGATGAAAATTTCAAAAAAGAAGTTCTTGATTCAAATCAGATAGTATTGGTTGATTTTTGGGCACCATGGTGTGCCCCTTGTAAAAAGCTTGGACCAATAATTGAAGAACTTGCAAATAAAAATGATAGCAATATCAAATTTACAAAACTTAATGTTGATAATAATCAAAGAATAGCCGGAGCTTATGGAATTAAGTCAATACCAACAGTAGCTATCTTCAAAGGTGGAAAGCCTATTGATGGTTTTGTTGGACTTAGATCAAAATCTGAAATAGAGAGTTTATTAAAGAAACATATGAAGATAAAAGATACAAAAATAGAAGTAAAAAGTACAAAAAAACCGATACCAGTAAAAAAATAATTAGTATGAAGCTTGTTTTTAAGAAAATATTTATTATATTACTAGGGGGAGTACTAGGTTATACATATTACTACTTCATTGGTTGCAATGGAGGTTGATCACTTACAGGTAACCCGTGGGGTTCAACAATTTATGGATTAATATTTGGATATATATTTTCTTCATATATAGGTACTAATAAAAAGAGTGAGAAAAAATGAAAGTTTCAGGAAAGCAAATTGGATACCTTTCTTTTGATATTCAACAAGATGGACATCATTTAATTATAGATGCTGACAAAAAAGTTGGTGGAGAAGGTAAAGGTCCTTCACCTAAAGGACTTTTAATTAGTGGATTAATCGGTTGTTCTGGTATGGATGTTGCCTCAATTTTAAGAAAGATGCATATTGAATATAACAAGTTAGAATTAAGTGCTGAAACAGAGTACACTGAAGATCACCCAAAAGTATTTAAAGACATTTTAATAAAATACAATTTTGAAGGTGATACTAACCTAGATACAGCAAAAATAAAAAGAGCAGTTGAACTTTCAATGACTAAATACTGTGGCGTTACTGAAATGCTGAAAAAGAACAGTGATATACAATACATAATTTACCTAAACGGGGAGGAAATCCATGGCAAAGAAAGCGTACCAAAATGATCACTTAGATGTTGCTAAAGTTTTTAAAGTTTTAGCTAATCCAAAAAGGATCAATCTATTACTAGCTCTTAGAATTGAAGCTTGTAGAGTGGGAAACATGCAAGAATGTATTAATGAACCATTTCCAATTATTTCTCAACAACTTGCGATTTTAAGAAAAAAAGAGATAGTTTCAAAGACAAAGAATAAGAAAAATGAAGCTTATTATTCAATTGACGATGATCTAACTAATAAACTTTTAGATCTTATCATTAAGCATGATAAAGAAATTGATAGTAAGAAGAAGAAGAAGAAGTAATTTTTATTGTTTTACGATGTTTAAAAGCTTGTTATTAGTTTGAAAAAGCTAATAACAAGTTTCTTATTTTGACAAATGTTTCATTATTGAAGCAATCTCTTCAATAGTATCCTTGATGTTAATATTATCTATCTCAGCAATAATATTCTTATATTTTCCCGCATATCTATGATCATAGTATTCAACAAGTATCCACTCAATAAACTCATCATCCCTATTAGTTTTCAATAATTCTAGCAAATCTAATACTTTATTATTTCCGAGTAATTTTTTAAAAAATGCTGAATTTTCCACAGTTTTATATACAGCTTCTGCTCCGAATTTAGAAAAATATTCTGTTTTAATTCTTTCAACTCTTTTTTCAATCGATGAATTTATTTTTATGGTGGGAGATAAAATCATTTTATCATAAAAATGTCCTGGGATATTGAATTTACTTATTTTTTTGCTTTCTCCTTCCGATAAAAAAGGATAATTTCTCAAGTTAGGTTTAGAAATTATTTCCTGGAATAAGTTATTCTCAAAGTTAGCTTGAGATAACGGTTTTATTGCATTCTTAAGATCATATCGAATATGTCCAAATAAACTTGAAGCATGGCCGGCAGCCTTTTCAATATCCAAAACCGGAAAATCATCACTCATTTTTTCAATGATCTCAGTTTTTCCACAACCTGTAAGTCCTGTAAGTATCAGTAATCCATTCTTCATCCTTTCACTCTGTTCTGACAGATAAAATTGATCATGAATATTATTCCGATAAGCTTTGTATCCGCCTTTGATCTTTATTACTTGAGCACCATATTTTTGCAAGTATAAGTATCCTGCAGAGCTTCTTCCACCACCTCTCCAGCAATAAACATAGATGTTCTTGCCATTATATATTTGAACTAAATTATTTATAAGAGTTTCTTTTTTGTCAGCATATTTAATCGCCAAGAATAAAGCTGCTTTAGGAGAAAATTGTTTATACAAAAATCCGACTTCATCTCTTTCGATATTATCTAAAATAGGAAAATTAACAGAATTGGGTAATTTGTCTTCATCAAATTCACTTTCTGATCTAAGATCGATAGTAACAATATTGTTGTTCGACTGATAAAGGTTGATCCATTCATCAATAGAAATAGTTTTTATATTATCTTCATCGAAATATTCATTAAAAGAATTAGGGAATTTATTAATTTCTTCCTCTTTTCCTTGAATGAATTTTACTAATTCTGATCTGTCTTTTCTTTTTATATACATATTTATGTTAGATTACTCTTCTCCGAGTTTCTGTAGTTGATTTAATCGAAATGCCGCCACCACAGATAAAATCGACATTGGTATTAGAAAAATTGAGCTTGAAAATACTATTTGTAAACCTGAAATTGTATTCCCAGTATTATTAAAAATAATCTCAGGAAAGTAAAAATAAAATACTACTAATTTTACTAGAGGATAGCTGATCCCAAATACAGTTAAAAAGTAATTCCAAGTCTTATCTTTAAACCATCTTTTATTTCTAATTAAAGATCCGCCTTTTGCGATAAATAGAAAAGTTATGATGACATCTAAAACTATATTTACTCTTGCGATCACGTTTAAAAGACCGACAAATACGAGAAGTTGTCCAAAAGTAGTATATGAATGTTTTTTATCAAGCATTATTCTTTACTTGGATCGTTCATTCTACCAGTAAATAAGATAGTTCCAGTAGAATTTTCTCTGATAAAATAAAAGAATGGATGATCAGCTTTAAATTCAGGATTGTCCATTGGAGGAGCAGATTTCATTCTCATTACAACAGCAGTTGCGGCAGCAGCTTCAGTTCCTTTTTCATCTACTTCGATAAAAGTTTTATGGATAATAGCTGAAATATACAATTCTTTAGTGCCGGTCATTTTAGAAAAATCAGCTTTTTTGCTAAAAGCATCGTTCATACCTAAATTCTTCATTAAATTTGCTAGCCTGTAAGAAAGGCTTAGTTTAAATTTAGGGAAATAAACTTTAACCTGCTGCTCGATCAAGTTATCAATAGCATTATTAATTGTTAACATATCAAGTGAAGCTTCGATCTTCTTTAATCCGTCTTTTTGTTTAGGTAAAAGAACGAACATAGAAACTTCTTTTCCCTTGTATGGCATTTCTAAAAATTGGAATTTATCATTTTCATAATAACCGTATCTTGCTTTGTTGTACATCATATTAACGGACACTTCGTTACCTTGAGAATTATGAAAAACTGATTTTTTTGTTCCACTATTTTTGAATTGTTCTTTCCATTCACCTTTAAAGTATACAGCATTGGTCAAGACCAATTTCGTCAGGGCATCTAATATACCTTTGGGAATTAGATTTTTTATTTTATTATTTGTTTTTTTCTCAACCCATTCATTTATTATTTGTCTTGATTTCTCAGATTCTGCAAAATTTAAATTCTCAATTTCAGCACCATAATATTTTTTCCCGATATTAATAAATTTATCAAGAAAAGTATATCCGTCTTGTAGCCAAAGACTATTGGCGATACTGAGTTTTACATTTCCTTTTTTACCAATTTCATTGATCTTATTGGTGACTATTGAAAAATCATGATGAAATTTATCATTGTTTGCAGAAAATTCAAGAGCTTTGGCCATCTCAGTTTCTGTATTTCCATCTGAGCCTGCAAAAGTCATAGCAAGAGCAGATGAGATACTGAACGGTGAAAAAAAGATATTATCATTCTTCTTATCTTTAGATAATTCGTGATAAGCTTTTATCATAAATTCATTGTTTCCTTCAGATGCATTGTAATTCTTATTTACGATCACAGGCTTTTGACCAGTGAATAACTCCATTGCATTTACTGTTAGATACATAAAAACAACTAGTAGTAATAACTTCTTCATGTTTAACTCCTTGTATCTTAATGTAACATTTTATTTCTGATAGAGTTCATTTTCTCTCAGATAAATTCTCTCGATATGAGTACCTTTTCCAGTTTCACTATCAGCAGTTATAAATACACCATTCAATCTTAGGTCATCAGATGCTGTTTCATATCTGAAAGGTGTTTGGTATTTGAATCTATTCAGCGCAACTTCTGTTTTCATTCCCAGAACAGAATCGAATGGACCGGTCATTCCGACATCTGAAATAAATGCTGTTCCTTTAGGAAATATCTCTTCGTCAGCGGTCTGAACATGAGTATGAGTACCAACTAATGCACTAACTTGACCATCTAAGAATCGTCCCATGGCAATTTTTTCCGCAGTTGCTTCTGCATGAAAATCAACGAAAATTATATCTGCCTGTGATTTTAATTTGCTGAGTACATCCTTCATTTTCATAAAAGGACAGTCAATAGCCTGCATAAATGTTCTTCCCTGAATATTTACAACAGCTATTTTCTTTCCAAGGCTGCTTTCTTTTATACAGTATCCTCTACCCGGAACTCCCTCGGGATAATTTAAAGGTCTAAGAATATTTGAGTATCTTGGATTTGTCATAGTTTTATGAAAATTAGAATAATCCCAAATATGATTTCCCGAAGTAATAACATCTACACCGAGACTAAAATATTTGTTAGCCAAACCTTCAGATAGGCCTTTTCCGTTTCGAGTGTTCTCACCATTAACAATGATAAACTCAGGTGAATACTTAAGTCTAAGGTAAGGTATAGCCTTCTCAAACATCCTCATTCCAGGTTCACCTATTACATCTGCTATAAATAAAATTTTTACTTCCATGGATCCTTCTATTAAGTTGTTATAATAAATTTATTTTGCAACACCACTAGCTCGATATTCTCTGATTACAGTAACTTTTATATGTCCAGGGTATTTCATTTCTTCTTGGATCTTCTGAGCGATATCAGCTGCTAACATATCTGCTCTTGCATCATCTACATCCTCATTTTCAACTAAAACCCTAATCTCTCTACCTGCTTGAATAGCATAAGATTTTGTAACTCCTTCATATTCCATTGCCACTGCCTCAAGTTTCTCAAGCCTCTGTAGGTAATTTCCAAGAGTTTCTCTTCTTGCACCAGGTCTTGATGACGAAATTGCGTCTGCTGCAGCGACCAATGTACTTATAGGGTGCATTGCTGCGGCATCTTCGTGATGAGATGCAATTGCGTTTATAACGATTTTTGCTTCTTTATATTTTCTAGCGATTTCAATACCTAATTCAACATGTGTTCCTTCCTGATACTGGTCAACAGCTTTACCGATATCGTGCAAAAGTCCAGCTCTTACAGCTAGCTTTGTATCATAGCCCATTTCGGTTGCCATCAAACCACAAAGTTTAGCACATTCTACAGAGTGAAGAAGTACATTTTGACCATAACTTGTTCTATATTCTAATCTTCCTAACAATTTTATAATTTCAGGATGAAGATTGTGAACTCCAAGTTCGATAACTGTATCATTACCGATCTCTTTGATCAAAGCTTCCATCTCCTTTTTAGACTTTTCAACCACTTCTTCGATCTTACCAGGATGTACTCTACCATCTTGAATAAGTTTTTCTAACGCATTCTTAGCAATAGCTCTTCTATAAGGATCAAATCCTGAAAGAACAACAGCTCCCGGAGTATCATCTACAATGACCTCTATTCCAGTGGCTTGTTCGAATGATCTGATATTTCTTCCTTCTCTACCAATTATTCTTCCTTTGATCTCATCATTTGGAAGATTTACAACTGATAAAGTAGTATCAGCACTGTGATCAGCTGCAGTTCTTTGTATTGCAGATACAACTATTTCTTTTGCTTCTCGATCAGCAGTTTCTCTTGCTTCATCTTTTACTTCTTTTATAAGTTTTGCTACACTATTCTTTGCATCAGTTATCAAATGCTCCTTTAATTCTTCAAGCACTTCTTCTTTAGTTAATCCTGAGATTTTTTCCAATTTATCGAGAGCTTCCTGATACTTAACATCAACCAATTCCTGTTTTTCAATTAAGTGACGTTTTCTGTCTTCAATTGACTGTTCTTTACTCTTAATCTCTTTTTCTTTCTTTTGAACTTCATCCTTCTGAACTTTAATATCGTTCTGGATATCTTTTAATTTCAATTCTTCTTTATGGATCTCATTTTCTTTTTTCCTGATCTCACCTTCATGCCTCTGTTTTTCTTTAGAAATTTCATCTCTAATCTTAATTTCTTCTTTTAAAATATTTGCTTGAGATTCTTTCAATTGTAATTCAGATTCTTTTTCTGCTTGTGCTATTATTTTTTCTGCTTGTGCTTTAGAGCCACCAATTTTACTTTCGATTAACCATTTAGCTACAATATAACCAACTAAAAATGCTATCGGGATTGATATCAATAAATATAATTCTTGTGACATAATATCTCCATGTTATTTAAAACGGTTTAATTCATTATAATATTTAAAGCGTTAGACTGATAAAAAATTTACAACCCCTTACGTAGTAAGTCGATTATTTGGTACGTTGGGTGTCGTCCTTGTTGATCCATAGTCCACTACCCTGAAAAGAGCCACATTTTTTCGTGTGGAGGAGGCTTTATGTCACTACAAGTTAACAAACTCCCTCTTTGTGTTTTTGAAACTACTACATAAAGGGGTTGTAATTTATTTTAAGAGAGAGGTGTCCAATTTATCCATAATAGCACCAATACTATTCATATTCTCTCTATATAATTTATCATTTTTTAAGAATTCAGCTGTAATATTCAAAGCAGCAAGAACTGCAATTCTCTTTGTTGAATGCTCGTTTGTTGTCGTTCGAATTTCTTCAGTCTTATTTATCACATATTCAACAACTTCTTTGATATATTCCTTTTGGTCGGTATTAACCTTTACCGGGAA
>JAQIDB010000163.1 GCA_027858225.1 Candidatus Delongbacteria bacterium | reverse complement strand
TCGAAATTCATAGAAAGAACTTTAAATTACAGCTGTGAAAAAAGGATTATCAATATTTCATCTGGAGCAGCAAAGAAACCTTATGATGGGTGGAGTACCTACTGCAGTTCTAAAGCTGCCTTGGATATGCTTACAAAATGCGTAAGTGTAGAGCAGAGTAAAAAAGAATTTCCCGTTAAAATCATTTCTTTCGATCCGGGAATTATGGATACGGACATGCAGAATGAGATCAGACAATCGAATGAAGAAGATTTTTCTCAGCTGGAAAGGTTTATAGCCTTTAAGGAGAAAGGAGTATTACTATCAGCAGATCTTGTTGCTGATAAAATTATTGAAGTATTACAATTAAAAAAAATTACTTCTGGCGAAAGAGTTAGTATTTGGGATTTAATATGAATAAAACACTATATATAACAGACCTTGACGGTACATTATTAAATTCGAAACCAAGGGTCAGTGAATACAGCTTAAACAAAATCAATTCTCTGATAGAAAAAGGAATGAATTTTACTATCGCAACTGCCAGGTCTCACGAATCTGCTGCACCATTGATAGCAGAACTTGATCTTAGATTACCAATTATTCTTCATAATGGAGTATTCGTTTACGATCCTTTGAAACAAAAATATATTCACGAGAATTTTATTAGAACTGAAACAGTACAGGAAATAATCAGAATTCTTTCAACAATAGAGATCAATCCTATCATATTCACAAAGTCAAACAAGAACTTTTATACATATTATAAAGGATTTCAGAATCCCGGAGGAAAGAAATACATCAAATCCCGTCTAAGCAAAAATGATAAACGGTTCAGACTTGTCAGTAATTTTGATAAAGCCTTATCTGAAAAAATCATTACGCTTATAATAATAGACCGCAAAAATAAACTTGAAGAGATCCATGAGAAAATAAAGGATGAATTTGATCTTAACTTTTTAATTTCTGAAGATGTTTACTCAGTTGATTCATACTGGCTAGAAATAACGACAAAGAATTCAACAAAGAAAGATGCCATACTATTCTTAAAAAAACATTTAAAAGCTGAGAAAACTATATGCTTCGGAGATAACACAAATGACATTTCCATGTTCGAAATCGCAGATGAAAGCTATGCTGTTGAAAACGCTGTTCAAGAATTAAAGGATATAGCTACTGATGTAATTGATTCTAATAAAGAGGATGGTGTTGCAAGGTTTTTGGAGATGCACTATAATGAGGAGTTAAAATGAAATTTAACAATAAACAGGTAAAATAAATCATGAAAATTCTAGCAATAAGTGGATCACCGAGACCGAACAGTAATAGTAGGGTCTTAATTGATCATGCTATGAAACCATTCAAAGAAGCAGACTGGGATGTAGCCCTTTTTGATCTAAGCGAACTTGATATTAGATCATGCAACGGCTGTGAACTCTGTTTAGATAATAATAAATGTGTTATAGATGATGATATGCACAAGATATATAAAGAATTCTTTGAATGTGACGCTGTCATTATTTCCAGTCCAGTTTACAACAGAACTTTCTCATCAAAACTATCTGCAACACTTGAACGGATTTATGCAATCCACTCATTGTATCCACTAAAAATGAAACCTGGTGGAGCAATGGCTGTCGGTGCAGGGACAGGTGCCGGTCAAGCGAATACTATACAAGCAATATATACTTGGATGCTTTCCTATGGTATGATTTGCGTTCCCGGAGAACTGAACGGAGTTACTGCAAAAGCTTCAGATGCAGGTGAAATAATACATCAGGAAAGAAGATTGATACAGGCAGAAATCCTCGGAAATAATGTAATAGACGTAGCTTTAAAAATGAAAGGATAAAAATAGTAGTAAACACTAACCTGTTTTTTGTTAAATTCGTACCTAAAAAAAGATCAAAATAAACCATATTTTTATGATTAATGTTATAACATGACTAATCCATGTATTTTATTTTAAGCCTAGTTAAAGCGAAACGAAAGCTAAAGTAAACGACGGAGTCAGTTCATGTTAAAGTTAAAAAGTACAGTAAAAACACACATCCTAATATTTTTTCTAATATCATCTTTTTTTGCTTCAGTTCACGGTGCAGACAGAACTGAAGGTGTTATAATTAATGACCTAACCGGATTTGAAGGATATACTTTATTTGCACCCATGGCTTCAGAAATAACATACTTAATAGATAATTACGGAAGAGTTGTTCATACATGGGAAAGCCAGTACAGACCGAATTTAAGTGTGTATTTATTAGAGAATGGAAATCTGGTAAGAACCTATTATGACGAAAGCGAAGATGTCGATGGAGTTCAGATATTCACTTGGGACGGGGATTTAATATGGGATTTTCCTTATAATGATACTTTTTATTCAGTACATCATGATGTCGAACCACTGCCTAACGGCAACATTCTGTTTATAGTTAGAGACATAAGACCCAGAACTGAATTAGAGGATGCTGGTAGAGATCCTGCTTCTATTTCTACAGCAAGAATATGGCTGGAAAAGATAGTTGAAGTAGAACCGACAGGATTGAACACAGGCAATATAGTATGGGAATGGGAAATATATGATCACCTGATACAGGATTTTGATTCCGCAAAAAACAATTACGGAATGGTAAATGCTCATCCTGAACTAATGGATGTTAATTACACCCCAACTGTACTCAGAGAATGGTTGCATGCGAATGCAATTGATTACAATAGCGATCTGGATCAGATCATAATCAATCTTAGGAATATATGTGAATTCTGGGTTATAGACCATAGTACAACCACTACTGAAGCCTCTGGACACACCGGTGGAAATTCTGGAAAAGGTGGAGATATCCTGTACCGCTGGGGAAATTCGAACACTTATAAAACAAGTAATGATAATGAACAGAAATTCTTCGATCAGCATGACGCAAGGTGGGTTGAAACAGGACTACCTGGTGAAGGTAATATTACGGTTTTTAATAACGGAGTCTTGAGACCAGAGGGGACTTATTCAACAGTTGACGAAATAGTTGTGCCTGTGGACACGTACGGCAAATATTCTCTTCCTCAAAGTGGAAATTCATTTGGTCCAACCAGTCAATCATGGATATATGAAGCACCAATTCCTGAAACTATGTATTCAAGTAATATATCAGGTGCACATCGTTTGCCAAATGGAAACACATTGATCTGCGTGGGTGCAAGATCACGTTTTATTGAAGTACAGTCTGATGGTAAAACAGTGTGGGAGTATATTTATCCCGAGTTAAGTTCAATTTTTAGATGTCATAGATATGATTTGGATTACGAAGCATTTGAAGGAAGAGAGATTATCCCGGCAGGATACATTGAGTCTTATCCAATAACAGCCGAAGGAACAAGGCATTCACCATCAAAACCGTTAGATATTGAGGAAATTACAATTACTTCAAAAATATATGATACTTCGGGTATTCAATCGGTGGAACTTAATGTTTTTTATGGTACGGAATCTCTTGTCATAGAAATGAATGATTCAGGAATAGGAGCGGATATCGTTCAAGGTGATTCGGTTTATACTGCAAACATACCGGCTTTACCCGGCTTTAATGCTGCAGATTATTATATAAAAATAATAGGTGGAGATGGTGGTAATTTTACTGATCCTCCTTATGCTTCTCAAGATTATTATTTTACGTACGATATTTTATCTTCTACTCCAGAAAATATCACGATCGCTAAAAGCGAGAGTACACTAAATATTCACTGGGATCCAATAGAAAATATTAACGAATATAAAGTTTATTCATCTGACGATCCGTATTCTGGATTTACAGAAGACTATTCAGGTATGTTTGACGGGGAAACCTGGACTGTTTCCTATTCAAGTAGAAAGAAATTCTATTATGTGGTTGCAGTTAAAAACTGATCACGAATTTGATGTACTCCATGTTTCTAAAAATTAAAAGCCCTTCGAGGGCTTTTTTTTATTGATGAATCTTTTAGTATTGTGTAAATTAGCAGTTCAGCACATAATAATAAAAGGATTAAAATTAGAAAGGAGTAACTGCAATGGCTTTTTTTGTGGAATACGAACCTAATAATAAAATGGATCGCAATGAATTTTATAAAAAGTATGAATTGATCATACGAAAATCAGTTTTCTCTGATGTTACTGAAATAGCAAGAATTAATACTGCCAGACGAGGAGAACAAGGTAATTATGAAGAGGAATATGAATACTTTAAGAAAAGATTTGAAGCTAAAAAATCAAATAAGAGTGAATTCTTTATTGCTTCATTAATTGATAGATCGAATAGTGATTTACCCGAGGGAATCGTTGGATATTCATTTGTAGAGCATTGTAACTTTAAGAGTGAAGAATATAAAGATTACAAGAACATAAATACTCCCTCTGGTTGGTATTTGTTAGGTCTGGGAGTATATGAAGAATACAGGAGATTGGGAATTGGTTCAAAGCTTACTGAAATAAGGATTAAATGGGCTAAAGAGAATTCAGATGAAAAGAAAGTATATTTTTATACCAATCCTAGGAATATTACTTCACAGGAATTTCACAAAGAGTTAGGGTTTAAGAGGATAGATGGAGAATGGTTCTTTAAGGACAGACCGGTATTTAAGACCGTGTTATTTGAGATTGATATTTAATAGAAGATAAAAAAACGAATCTTGACAAGTTGCCTAAATTGTATTAAATTAGGGAAGTACGATTGCCTAAATTGTATTAAATTAAGGAGTTAATATGTTTGATCGCAAAATAAAATCTAATATCATAAATTCTTTTCATAAGAAAAAAGCAGTTATAATTTATGGAGCACGGCAGGTTGGAAAAACAACTCTG
>JAQIDB010000165.1 GCA_027858225.1 Candidatus Delongbacteria bacterium | reverse complement strand
CCATAGATCATTCTATGCTTGATAATATCTTTTTTAGCTATTGGGTTATCTATTTGATCAAATTCATTTTCCGATAATGGATACAGCATATATGTATATTTTCTACCTGTTAAAGGTTCGCCTGTGACATTATGTATGTCAAATGCAGAAGAACCTGTTATAATTACTTTCAAATCCTCTATTTCATCTATCATTAACTTAAGAATATTTCCAATATTTGGAATTTTCTGAGCTTCATCAATTACAAGCAACTTTTTGCTTCCCAGAAATTGTTTATAATTTTCTATTGTTCTATGCTCCAAAGCCACATGTACATTAACATCTTCACCATTTACGAAAATATATTCTTCATTGATCTCTTTTAATATTTGCTTTAATAAATAAGTTTTACCAACTCGTCTTGCACCAATCAATACAATCACTTTGCCTGAATTGATTTTATTCAATAATAGTTTCTTTATATCTCTGGCAATATTTTGCATTCTACTCACCTCAATACATGATAATACAGTCATTCAATTGACTAAATTTACATTAATTTTGTCATCCTGTCAACCGTTTTATCATTTCTATAAATTCTTAGGCATGGGTTATTAATAATACGGGGTTCTAAATCCCATATTCATACACAGTCACGGTTCCATCATAAACTGCATAAATCTTATCATTTTTAAAGAACAACTTATGCTCAATATTCAGCGGAATTGTCACATCTTTTGTGTAGACTCCATTGACATATAAGCTGTAAACAGTGACTTCCTTATTCAATTCGTTCTTACTTGTCTTTGAAACCCAAAGAATACCATTTTTGTCGATGTACAACTCTTTAACTGTATCTTTCTTTTTTCCATTGACGAATATCAATTCTTGAGTAACTTCTGCACCAAAGCCAAATTTGCTATATTTTTCTGTGAGTTCTTTTATTTCTTCATCACTGATCTTAATAACTGGAGCTTTGTCTTTAATAGTTCTTACGATCTCACCTTTTAGATTATATACTACAATGTTAATATTTTTCTTTGAAGCTTCATATAAATAAATTTCATCATCTTTTACAGCTGTCTTGGTTAGTCGAACAACATTCATTTGCGGATTTCTTATAAATTTTTTCTTCTCATAGAAACTTGATAAAGCTTGAAATTTTTTGGTTAAGATATTTAAATTCTGAACACTGTATTGCTTTTCATCTTTGGTTTCATCACTTGTTGTAAGTCCAAAATATGTACCATTATGACTTTTTACCCAAGCAACATTATCAGTCATTGCTTCAGATCTAATAAATTTACCATCCATACCGAATAATGAAATTCTTTTAAGCCTATCATCGATAACGATAAGAGAATCATTTATCATGTTCAAATCAAACGCGTTTTCAAATTCTCCAGGACCTGCACCTTGCCTACCGAAACTATTCAATATTTTAAGTTTTTCATCAGTATGGAATATTTTAAGAGATCTTGAATCCAATAAATAAAGTTCTCCGTTGATTGTAGATTCAATATCGTTTATCGACATGATCCCTTTCTCTATGTAATCCAGTTTGAATAATTCTGTAATCTTATATTCAAAAGATGGATTTGAAGGTTTTCCATTGTTATTCACCAATATAGAATTTTTTGATGTAGTGTCTTCTTTTGTGCAACTAAGCAATAACAGGGCAGCTAGTACCATAAGTATAATTTTTTTCATTTATTTCCTTTATTCAAATTCATAATCAAAAACCTTTACTACACAATTTTCGGAATCTCTGGCTATCAATTTTCCTTTATCAAAAGCTAACCACTTAAAGCTGTCAGGCAAAGGGAATTTTATTCTCTTCAAGAAAACTCCTTCAGAATTGAAGATATCAAAATATTGATGATCAAATTCTAATCCTTCTACAGCAGGTTTGATCCACAGATAACCATTTTTATCAACATACATATTCAGAATCTGTTTCATATAATCTGCTATGAATTTAACACTAGATTTACGCTCATTCTTTTTTTTGATTTGATCTTTGAATTTATCCGAACAAGCGATTCTTCTAGCCTGCTTTTCTATCCTTCTTATCTTTTTACCATACAGATCATAAATATCAACCGCATAGTTTGTGAAACTTAAATCTTCAATATATATTTGTCCCTTGTAAAAAGAGAATCGTCTTTGTTCATTTTGCATTCGATATCGGTAATTATTTAAATCTTCCGTTGAATTAATTTCCAATATTTCTGAATAATTTTCAAGATTATTTTTATCAAGAAGATACACTCCAAGAGTTGTATTTTGTTTTTTTCCTTCTCTATCAAATGTATATTTTCTAGAATAACTACAAATATTACTATCAGAAATAATTATCTGAAAATTTGCGTATCTACTATCTAATAATCTTAGCTGCCTCGCAAAATTACCAGATCTGGTAAAGACTGACGTTTTACCTGATTCTCCAAAAACAAATACGGAATCTTGAATGATTTTTATATCGTTTATGATGAAACTTTCTCCAGGACCCTGACCTTTTCTATGGAAATTTGTTAAATAATTGCCGTCTTCATCAACCTTATAGACAACACTTCTTCTAAAATCAGATATGTAGATATTGCCATCATCATCAAGAGTAGTAATGTAAAAAAATTCGATAGTCGGGATACTGTCTGGTAGCACAAGATTATCAAGGGAGACTTCGCTGATTAGTTTTAAATTTAGCTGAAGTTCCGGTGACGACTCTATGTTTTTGTTTGTAATGATCTCTACACCATCTTTTATTTCGATAGTATAATTTTTTACTTTAGAGCAACTGAAAATTAACAGTGCTACTATATTAATAAGCATTATTCTTTTCATTTATTTTCCTTTATTACATATTTTGAAACGATCACTTTATCTTGTCCAAAGAATATTGAAAATATTTTATCTCCAACAATTTTAGTTCTCACTCCATAATCAAAAGGTTCGAAAGGTAAACTATCCAACTTAACTTCATTCTGAAAAACACCATCCTTAAATACATCAAACCTGAATTCCTGATTATTATTATCCTTGTCTTCTGTATCTTTCAGAGCTTTCATCACCCAGAGATTATTATTATAATCAGTATATAGATTTGAAATAACTCTCTTGTATTTAGATCCAAAGAACTTAGACAATACTTCTTTTTTATATTCAAAAGGAACTAAAGCGAAACTTTTATTTATCTGACCAATTTTATTACCAGTATAGTCAAAAATACTTATCCGATAATTACTATGACTGATCTCTGCAACATATATCTTATCATTTGTCATAGCATAAGATATTCGTGTTAAGAAAAATATATAATTATCTGTTTCACCAAGATCTACCAAATCTTTAACCACATTATACCTTGAATCAAGCAGTGTCAATTTTGATCTTCCATTATTTCCTTCATTATAAACACTTATACTCTGACTTAAAAAGTGTTCATTTTTCCCATTAAAACTATGTGCCTGACTTATAGCAGGGTTATAGAAGGAATTAACAAATTTACCATTAAGATCAAATTTATGTATTTTTTTTGAAGCAAATTCAGCAACTAATAAAGTATCCTTCAAAACAAATATAGTTTGTGCTCCGTTTAGTTCTCCAGGACCATTTCCAGCTCCTCCAAACTCGTTAACAAATTTCAGATCCTTATTATACTTGATGATCTTCTCAGTTCCAATTGATAGAATATAGATATTCCCGTCCTTGTCCACAGTAACATCATAAGGGTTATCAAGTAATTTAACACCCGCTTCATTATTTAATTCAAAACTTTCAACTATCTCAATATTGAAATCAGGATTAGCTGGAGTTGAGTTATTAAAATATGTCTTAATTCCTGTGTCTTTCTTTGTGCAGCTAAACAATACCAATACTGCTACGGTTAATAATACTATTCTTTTCATTAATTTTCCTTTATAACATATCTTGATACGATGACCTTGTTATCTGTAGTATGCATTGTATAGATTTTGTCTTTTATAACTTTATTCAAAATAAAAAGATTGAATGGATCATATTCTAACCCCAAATTTACACTATTTTGAAATACTCCTTCTGAGAATACATCAACTTTAAACTTTAGAATATTTTCACCGTCAACTAATGAATCTCTCTGGGTCTTATCCACCCATAAATTATCTTTATAATCGACAAATAAATTTGATATTGCTTCTTTATGTTTAGAATTTATCGATTTAACGAATCTGTTTTCTTTGTCTTCAAAAGGTATTCGAGAATAATTTTTACTGATTATTCCTATTTTGCTACCTCTATGATCGAACATATTTACTCTGTAAAAATCTTTACTCTTCTCTGCAACATATAAAAATTTACTTGTAAGTGCGTAGTGTATCCTTGTATTAACAATAAATGGATTACCCGTTTCATTTAAGTTACTGATCGTTGCAACTTCATTAAATTTTTTATTAAGTAATGTTAGGTTGGATTTTACTCTGAAGCCATCTTTATCATCAATATATTCAAGATTTTGGCTGACAAACATATCCTGCTTTCCGGTAAGACTATTTGATCTAGAAAATTGTGATGAATTATTTGCTCTTATAAATTCACCTTCCACATTATACAAATTTATTTTTTTAGTAGTAAAATCAGCTACATATATAGTATCTTCAAGACAAACAATAGAAGCAGGTTGTTGCAATTCACCTGGCCCATCTCCTAACCCTCCAAATTCAATTATATATTTACCTTCTTTATCGTACTTAATAACTTTTTTATTTCGAACAGATAATATGAATATATTTCTATCTTTATCTTCCGTAACATCTGCTGGAAAATTTAAAATTTGTTCACTGCCTTCATTATTCAACTCAAAACTTTCTACGATCTCAATATCAAAATTCGGATTAGCAGGAGTACTGTTATTGAAATATGTTTTAAACCCAGTGTCTTTCTTTGTGCAACTGACCAGGAGAATAGCTAAAAATGTTATGAGAAATATTTTTTTCATTTACGTTCCTTTAATTTAAACGGTCTTCGAGTGATTATGAAATAATAGTATCGAGAAGCCGGTTAATTAATAATCGTACACATCAATACTCATATCTTCTACATTGACAAAATACATTCGTTTACCTGAGAAATACTCCTCACCACTGCTTTTCAAAGGTATGCCAATGATATCTTTATCATGTAATTTATAATCAACTCTATTTAGGAAAACACCATCTTTAAAAATATCCAAATAGACACCATCTTCATCAATACGTCGATCAATAACAGGAATCACAAGAACTCTGTTATACTTATCAACATGAATAGAATGTATAGCTTTTTTAAATTCAGCAGCCTTCACATCATCAATATTTTTTGTCGTTCCTTTTGATTTTGCAGCTCTATAATCATCTTTTTCGATATCCGTAAATCGAATTTTTTTATAAGCTTTTTTGACATCCATTTTTTTATTTCCGTCTTTATCGTAACCTGTAAATCGATATTGATAGTCTGAATCATCTGATAAATAGGTATGATCACTTCCAACACAAAAAGTCACCGTATTCTCAATAGGATTAAATTTGCCTGCAGCAAAATCAGCCATTGTATATTGCCTATTTAAGATTTCACTCTTCTCCTTAACACTATCCACATCAAGCACTGACAGACCATATTTTATTATATCTTTGGTATCTACTACAAGCATTTTCAAATAATCATATGATAAATTCTTCCCATCAGGTGACATCTTGCCATTTTGAAAGTATAAACTATTTACTTTTTTCTCGTAGTAGAACTTGCCATCCAGATCAAACTTACTGACCTTCCTTGACCCATTATTATATACAGTTAGAGTATCATTGTTTATAAACACTATTGCAGGATAATGAAATTCACCTGGTCCTTGTCCTGCTCTGCCTATAATTTTTTGAAACTCACCTAACTTATTAAATTTTTTAATATTACTTGCGCTCCCATCAAGAATATATATATTCTGATCTTTGTCCTCTATTATGTTAGTAACATATTTCAACATTGTTACTGAATCTACTTGAGAACTTATGGTAAATACTTTCCTCAAATTTAATTCTAATGTAGAATCAGCAGGAGTTCCATTATTCTTAGTAATCTTGACACCATTTTCTTCGTACTGCTCGTAAGTTTTCACTTCTTCTTTCTTTGCACAATTGACGATCAATGCTATAAGCAAAGTCATAGCTAAAAGCTTAAGTAATTTCATTCTATTCCTCCTAGTAATCGTATATTTTAATATTATTATTTTCTCTATTAACGCAAATTATCTTATCGTCAACTTCTGCAATATAATAGCCTTCATCTAAATCGATCTTAACTCTTTTCTGAAAAATATCATCTTCAAAAATATCGTAATATCTTCCCTCTTCTATATCCTTTACTGAAGAACGTACCCAAAGCCTTCCATACTTATCGGTATTTATCCTATAAATCGAATTAAGGAATTCTGTCCTATGATTCATTCCATATTTTTTATTCCTTTCTTGCTGTTTTTGAAGAGCTTCTTCTGAATTCTTTATCCTTGCATAATTCTTTCTGACGATTCTATTCTTGTTGCCGTCAAAATCATAAACATCTATTTTATATTCTGTTTTGGAATTTACCGACACATAAAGATTCGTTGTGTCCGCTGCATGTCTTGATCCACTAGCGGAAGGATCCATTTCTTTACCTTCTACATACGGTTCTTTGTAATTGTAAAAATTTTTCACGAAATTCAGATTAGAATCGAATTGACATATATACTTTTCATAAAATCTCTGACCTGTTTCATCCGATGTCGTTCCATAGAACCTACTAATAAAGCCGGATCCAAATTCCTTTATCTGAATTGGTGATTTCACAAAATCTGAATATTTTTTATCAACGATAAAATCACCATTAAGGTCAAGTTTACTTATTTTCCACAATCTACCATCAGATATGATTATTGTATCACCTTTAACTATCATATTTCTAGCTTCTACGAACTCTCCTGGTCCTTGACCTTTTCCACCGAAAACATTGATATGCTCATAGTCAGGATTATATTTATGTATCATACATTTCTGGTAATCAAGAACATACAAGTTGTCTTCTTTATCAAATTTGAATGAAATAGGACGAGATAATAATTTTAGAGAATCTTCTTCGTTCTCAAGATCAATAAAACCGACTTCTGTTAAATCAATTTTAAGTGCTGTATCTGCTGGACTTCCGTTGTTACTTGTAAATCTGATACCATTCTCTTCATATTGATCATAAGTTTTCACTTCTTCTTTATTTGTACAATTCACGATTAAAGCTATAAACAAAGCTATAGCTAAAAACTTAGCGTATTTCATTCAATTTCCTCCGGTTTTTATTCAGATATTGAATACTAAGTATTTAAAAACATTTTTGCAACGCTAATAATTATTAAATTAGAAGTTAGGAATATCCAAATGCCGTAGGCATGACTTATTAATAGCACGGTACGCTAGTGCCGTGATTAAAAACAACGATTGATGCCAAGAAGCCCCATCGGGGTGACTTAGAGTATTACGAAGTCACACCTACGGTGCTTTATATTTTTCTTAATCTATCTTATCACGGGGCTTACACCCCGTGCTATTAATAAGTCACCCCTCTGGGGTTCTGTTGATAAAAAATAGACGGTTAAAACTCTCTTTGAGAGAACGCTTGTTTTGACATTATAAAAGAATAATATCCAACCAAAACTGCTATTACTAAAAACACTATATTCACAGCTATCAGACTAATACCTTGATCTGTTACTCCCTGTAAAATCGGTTTCACTGCAAATATCGATATCAGAACTGTCATTGTTACATATAAATTGTATTTATCACTGTTAACCTTTGACCAGAGATAGATATAGATCCCTGAGAAGATCACAGCTAAAAGAACACCAAGAATGATCCCACCGAATAATTCATCAATCGGAGTTGAAATTTCAATAATAACTTTAGGAAGGATTTCTTCATTCATACCTTTACCATCATAGATAACTTTCTTTGTATTTGCCCAGATAGCAACGGCTAAATTAGCAACACTAATTAATCCAATAACTGCACCTGCTGTCAAAAATCTTGAAGCAACAATATTCTTCTTTTCCTCAGGCATACTAACATTTATATTTTCATATTTATGTCTATTATCCATTGAATTCATTTTCAAAAGACACATAAAAGTTGATAGATATATACCTATTACATAAGCCGAGAAATCTCCTTGCAGAACCAATACCAAAACAACCATTCCTGCCAGGATCGCAAAGTTAAAGAACTTCTCTGTCCAGAAGATCAAATATAGATTAGATTTTATAATATGTTTCATTTTAAAGTCCTGTTGTTCTTTAGAAGGTATATTGATGCTTTTGCAGAATAGTAGATCATTATAAGCAATCCAGGTATCATCGTAATCTTTCTTAACAATATTCTATTCGTTGCGTTCAAATTCAAATTCATTGACTGAATAAAATTCATTTCAATAAGAGTTGATAAAAATTGATTAAGTATAGTTACAAGTATAGGTAAAAATATAAATAACACACAATGTTGATAAAATTTATCTTTTGTTCTTCTATGAATAATTATCAAAGCTATTATAAGAACTATTGATAATATTGTGATTCCTATGAAGTTCGAATGATATGCTTCAAGCAGCTTTTTATATAGTGTTATTTGTTCAACCGAAAGCTCTTCAATTTTGTTTGCATAAAGATTTTTATAAATCATATAGTGTTTTATATCAAATACAAAATTTATTAAATAACTTATTGTATTAACTGTTAAGTATAAAACAATACTGAACCATCCTGTTAAAAATATTTTGTTCGATATACTTTTAAATCGAATTTTAATTACTAAGTGAATTATTGAAGCTACCGCTAAAATTCCACAAAATTTCATTATATATTCCCCAATATCATTTGAAAATATATAAATCACGAAATAATCGCTATGTAAAATGAAATATGGTAATAAAATAGTAAAAAATACAGAAATTCCAAGAAACATTGATAACTTAAGCTTACGAGTGAAAAAATAAACAGGTAATGCCATCATGACTGTCATCATTATCCATTCATTTGCATGAATAATATCATGACTTAAAGAGTTGATTTCTTCATTTCTAAATACCTGTAACTTATCTGATAAAAAACCTACAATAAGGCTGATAAAAACAAACCCTATGATTATCTGGTATTTGCTCCATACATATTCTTCTTTACTGATAGGCATAGTCATTAAAATCGAACCTGTATTATTCTTCTGTTCTTCCCTGAATAGTTCAAAAGTTAATAACCCCGGTATTAATATTGCGAATATCCAATTCTGAAACGATTGCACCTGATTTAAGTATGGAATAAATGAGAACATCAGAATGAAAAGGAATACTCCAACTGGTATTGCCCAAATTCTGTGACCGAGTACTTTAAGATCTGTAATAATCAATTTATACATATTATCTATCCTCTAACTTTTTCATTTTTCAGATGGTTTAATTGTTTAAGGGCGTATGGCAATACGCCGCTACGGTTAATTTGACAAATAAACCATCATCTGCTCCAAACTCGGTTTCTCTGTTACAACTTCAAACTGCGAAAAAATACTCTGCTTCTCCACATTACACAGTGCTTCAAACCCGAATTTGTTCTCCTTAACCCCAAGAAGCTCATTCTTTATCTCTGTAGATAGAATATTAGCATCACCTTTGATGATCTTATAGTTCTCAAGCAATTTATCCTTCTGGTCAGTGAAAACGATCTTACCATTGTTAATAAAAGTTATATAATCAGCTATCTTCTCTAGGTCAGATGTAATATGGGTAGAAAACAGAATTGATTTATTCTCATCCTGAATCTCTTCTCTGAGTATATCCATCAATTTATCTCTGAAAACCGGATCAAGACCGGAAGTAGGTTCATCCAATATTAAAAGTTCTGCATTATGTGAAAGAGCAATAGCAAGTGAAAATTTCATCTTAGTACCTTTCGATAGATCTTTTATCTTCTTTTTTGGGAGGAGTCCAAAAATGTCGCAGTACTCATCGAATTTATTATCATCCCACCTGCTGTAAAACGGTGCTATAATCTCTTTCATCTTCTTAACGGTTAAATGCTCATAGAAATAACTTTCTTCATAAACAAAGCCTATACGATCCTTAATAGCAACTTCATCAGAGACATTATCCATACCGAATATCTTAATATCACCTGAATTCTTTTTCAATAGATTCATAATAAGTCTAATAGTAGTAGTCTTCCCTGCCCCGTTAGGACCAATGAAACCCATTATATAACCTTTATCTAAACTGAAATTGATATTATCCAGCTTAAAACCGTCAAAGTCTTTCGAAACATTATTTATATCTACTATTTTATTCATTTTATTTCTCCTCTTTTTATCTTATCATTGCGAGGATTTTAAATCCGTGGCAATCTTGTTCTATTTGTTATGGGGCGGTTCATGTTTGGGCAACCACAAGGGTAGCCCCTACTTGCCCCTAACCCCCTAGACCCTAATCCCTAATTCTCATACAACGCATCCAACATATCTCTCAATTCCTTCTTCTTAATCCCAAGCATCCTTGCTTCATCAACTGCTTCGATTAATTTATTTTCAATAATTTTCAATTTTTGCTCTTTTATAAATTCTTTATTCTGATGTGCAACGAAAGTTCCCTTTCCACCGACTGTTTCCAAAAAACCTTCTCTCTCAAGATCTTCATAACTTCTTTTGGTCGTTATAACACTGATTCTGAGTTCTTTAGCTAGATTCCTTATAGATGGAAGAGCATCACCTGCCTTAAGTTCGCCAGTGATCATTAAACCTCTTAGCTGATCTGAGATCTGCTTATATATAGGATCAGGAGATGAGTTCTTTATTATTATTTTCATTTTGATAGCTCCGTGCATTTTGTGTTTGCTGTATATATGCGATATATACAATTTAACAAATAATTTTTACCGTGTCAAGTGTTTTTTATGACATAAAAAAATCCCTATCACAGATGGGGAAATAATTATTCATTGTCAACGCTTGATATTATCGAGTTCCGTCATACATCTTGAAGTCTTTACCTTTCAAGAGCTTCTCCAGTAGAATTGAAGATAAAATAACAAGTGGAAGAGATATTAATAATCTTATTACGGAGAACTTGATCCCGATAAATGAAGCTTCAAACACAGTCATTGGGATTCTCCCAATAGCTGATGCAGATATATACGTAAAAAGAACACTTATCTTAGCACCTTTCTTATAAAGTGAATATGCAACAGGAAATGCAACAATTATCCCTCCAACAGTCGTACTGGATAGCAGAATGACCCATAAATATGCTTTCATGCTGGAATCCTCTCCAAGATGCTTTTCAATAGTCTCCCTTTTAACCCAAACTTCAAAAAGACCGATAATAATAAACGCGCACGGTAACACTGTTATCATACTGCGGAGAAAATTAAAGAAATTTGTACCGATCTGAATACCCGGATCGAAACTTACAATCAATGATATAGATACAAAGATCGCATAGATCAATATTAGGATGATCTGCTTTTTCATAAGATCTCCCCATAGATAAGACCTGTGGCAATTGCTGTTATTAGAGCAATTCCAAGAGAGATCAAATTTCTTATAATAGTGATCTTAGTACCAAGATATGCTTTCTCAATTGGAAAAGTGATAATACCTACCATCATAAGTGTAGTAGTAAATGCTGAGATCGCCATGTATGAAATACCTTTTTTAAGCAGTATTCCACTAAGAGGATATGCAACAAATCCTGGCAAAATTGATATAGAACCAAATGTTGAAGCTAAGAAAACAGAGAACCATTTTGACTCATCATTCATATATTTGACTATTGTTTCTTCGGGGATCAGAAAAAAGACAACTGAAACAAGCATCAACATAATTAGAAATGGAAGAAGTAGCTTTGAGAACTTTTTCCATGCCTTTTTTAATGCAACCTTTGTCTTTTGTGGACTCTTAATGAAAGATATTAAAAGAAGTAAAACTGTTATAGCGTATATAATTATCAATTAATTACCATGACCTATTTAAAATTATATTTAAGTGATAATTTTATTTTACTACAGCTCACATCATAGCTGGACAAAAAACTCAGTAGATTATTCTCATTCTTAAAAACAACCGTATTTACACTGGTATATTTATAGACATTTTGATACAAATCATCCAAATAAAGAATAAATGCGTAATCTTTAAACTTATCCTGGAATGTAGAAAGTTTATTATCCTTCATAGAAAACATTGTACTTGAAGAATCAACTTGATTAAAATTTCTCTCTTCTGATAAAAGCATTGGTTTGAACATAAATGAATTATTTATAGCTTCTTCTGTCTTTGAGAACAAAGTGACGACGAATAAAATATGAATAAAAATAAATATCTTCATAGTTAAGTAATATAATAAAATATTTAAAAAAGTGTATGATTAAAGTCTAAACAATTTTCGTGTATTCTCTGATGTGATCTTAGCGACTTCTTCAATACTGATATTTTTCAAATCAGCTATCTTTTGAGCAATGTATCTTAATTTGGAAGGATCATTTCTCTTACCTCTAAAAGGTACAGGCGTTAAAAATGGTGAATCGGTTTCCAGTAATAATCTATCCAATGGAAGCGCTTTTATAACTTCTTCTCTATTGTTGTTCTTATAAGTAATATTACCAGTGAAAGAAATGTAAAACCCTTTTTCAATAAGCTCTAAAGCCGTTTCAGTTGAACCTGCATAACAATGAAAGACACCTGAATATTTATCAGAAACTTCTCTGATAACTTTGAGCGTTTCCTGTTCAGCATTTCTGCTATGAATAATGATTGGACATTTCTCTTCCAAAGCTAGCTCAAGTTGTTTAATAAAATATTTATTCTGAGTTTCTAAAGGTACTTTATCCCAGTAGAGATCTAATCCAATTTCCCCTAATGCTACAACCTTCTCATGCTGAAGAAGATTTTTAATCTCTTTTATATCATCATCTGAGTTACTTTTAAGATCGGTTGGATGTAAACCAACAGCAGCATATATTTTTTCGTATTTCTCAGCTAATTTGATCGACAGGTTTGATGTCTCAATATCGACACCAACGTTAATAATTCCATCTATTTCTGTAGAAAGAAGTTCATTGATAAGTTTGTCCCTGTCCTCATCATAGTGTTCAAAATATAAATGCGCATGAGATTCGAAGAACAAAACCTACTCCACTATAAAAATAATATTTTTATGAAGAATTCAGCTACTGGAAAAATAGCCATTCCGAATATCGAGAAATTAAAAACATTTCCCAGAACAATAAGACCGATTAAAATTCCGATACCGTATTTGCTTACTGATTCAAATTTATCTGCCTGTTCATGTGATAAAAACCCCATTAAGATCTTAGAACCATCCAAAGGAGGTATAGGGAACAAATTAAAAATCATCAATACTGTATTTATCAGAACTGCATAAAAGAAAAAGTTTTCAAGGTAAGATTGATTTACAGTATCAAAAATCAGATATGGATCTATTCTATCAAGTCCAACAATGATCAGAATTTTATATAAAATAATTGAAATTATTATTAAAGTGAGATTGGAAAGTGGACCGGCAGCAGCTGTAATAGCCATGTCTCTTTTCATGTTTTTAAAGTTAAAAGGGTTCACCGGCACAGGTTTTGCCCCGCCGAACATAATTGTCCATCCAGATAATAATCCTAGCATTAAAGGAAGCATAACTGTCATCATCGGATCAATGTGTGGGATTGGATTTAATGTTAAACGACCCATTTTTTTTGCAGTAGGATCACCTAGGTAAAAAGCTATCACACCATGAGATACTTCATGAAACACTACTGAAAACAGTAGCACAATAACCATTATAAATATTCCTGCACCCATAAGCTATCTAAAACCTATCAAAACTTGTAAGTTAATTGTAATTTGTTTTTAATATCACCTGATGTATCTAGAGACTGAATTATCTCTGTTTTAACGACAGGTACTTTATATGAAGCGTTTATCGCACTTACAAAGTGATTTAGTACAATTGCGCCAATTGTATAATAAAACCTAGTATTACCGTCTTCTGAGGAGATTCTGATATCATCATAATCTTTTCTCACAGTTGTTGATGACCAATCCCATGCATCAGAAGGATCATCATACCTGTTTGAAAAATCCCTGTCAATATTTCTCTGAGCATTATAATCTTCAACATTATCATAATTTGCAATGTCTATCCAATACCTATCATCTTTACCAGATGTATTGATACCTGCTTGTAATACCGCAAGATCTTTATAATCATCTTCTCTAATACCTGAATAATATTTAAATCCTGCTGCAACTGCTATTAAACTTACTTCGGTAATAAAGAAAGCAGCAGCTTCTTTTTTTCTGCCTAATTTGTATTCACCCCAACCAGGCACAGCAAGTGATCGCATGAAATACTTAAACCCATCACCTCTCTTCTTTGCACCTTTTTTATCTTTTCCGTAACGATCTCTGATAAAATTTGTATCCTTATTAAATGGTGTATCATTACTAAATCGTGTGTTCTTACTAAGTTGATCAAGGTTATTAAATGGTGCTATATCTTCTGCTACAAGAATACCTGCAATAGCTAAAATTAAGATCAGAGATACAATATGTTTAAAAGTTAAATTCATTTTTTTACCTGTTTTACTAAATCTTGTCATGCTGAACTTGATTCAGTATCTTTCTTTTTTATCTACCAGTTAATAGAGTAAGTCAGTTTATAATTATCAATCCCTAAAGCATCAGCTTTATCATTATTTTCAATTCTAAGTTTTGTTTCTACAGAATATTTTGATTTTATAACATAAGCTGCATCAAAAGCAGATGCTACGTGATTAAGAAGTGTAACCATCAACCAATTTTGACCTGCTTCATAAGCAATATTTGCTTCGTTTCTCAAATCTTCATAAAAATCAACATGAGAAGCCGAATTATAACCACCATCTTCACTATAATTAAAACTAATATTTGTAGTACCGACCGTGCCGTCACCAATTAATTTCGGTCTTGAAACTGTTATTGTACTATCTCCACTTTGAACGATATCATCATAATAAATAATATTGCCACCATCATCAGTTTCATATCCTTCAAAATCATTCCATCCACATGCAAATTGGTGATATTTACCAACCATCTCATAATATTGCTGAGTTTTTGTTGAAGGTAGATTATGTGTAAACTGCTTAAAAGCATTATCTAAATTATATAGATTTATATTTACTCCGTTAAACCCTTCATGCTCAGGAGTATCTGTATCATCACTTCTAAACGATAATTCCAAAATATCAACTACAGATAAAGAATCCTTTTCTTCCCAAGTCCAATTATCTCTATTACTAAAGTAATCTAAGCTCCAAACTTCAGATGCATCGATCCAATCAGAATTATTCAGATAGTCTAAGAAATTTTGCGACATTCCCATTAATCCGCCATAATAGCGATCTTCGCTAAAATTTGCATCTGCAAAAGTTTTAAACTCAGAAGTAAAGTCATCTCCATCCGAATCGTAAACATACCACATTGATACAGCAATTGCTTCAATACCTAAAAAAATACCTGATCTTATATAATCTTTACCATAGAATTCACCTGCACCAGGTAATAAAAGAGACAGGCCTGAAGCTATCATAGGACTCATGTTGTCTTTATATTCAGCTTTCTTTTTAGCCTTTATTCTTGGAGTTGATGCTTCAGTCTCAACACTCTCAACTGTATCATCATTCTGTGCTAACATGATATCCGAAATACCACTATAATTTATAGCCTGACTAAACATCGGTATCGCAAACCCAAGTATCATCACTATAATTGATATTCTCTTATTTTTCATCCTTATCACCTCGTTATAGCAAGGGGTTGAAACCCCTTGTTCCAATTTATTTTATATTATCCATATTAAAAGTCAATGAAATCGAACAGTACCGTTAAATAACTTCTTACTTCCTGCCCGTAAGTTACATCCTCATTTACAAATTTATCTAATCCGTACGCAGCAGTATATTCTACTGATAGAGGGAAACCATAGAACAATGTACCAAATAATCTCAGATTAACTCCAACACTTTTCTTTATATCATTAAAAGAATCTGACATTGACTCTTTTGTCCATGCAGTTCCTGCTCCAAAATAAAGTCCCGCATACAAATTCTTGAAATTATATATACCAAATAATTTATCCGTTCTCTGAATTATGGGAAATCTTAAGATAGTGGATGCATAAGCAGTCTTTGTTCCTCCTAAGCTGTAGAAAGAATAACCTTGTAATGCCGTTAATCCACCTATGTAATTATAATAGAACGAATCAATATTTTCATCATCAAGATAAGAAGCTTTTAGCTTAAAAGTCAATCCTGATTCTAAAGGTAACTTAAAATATTCTTTTACGTCAAGATCATACTGATTGTAATTATACTTTTTATAATCTTCCTGCAAAGTTCCATAATCTGAGTTTAAAGAAAATCCTGTAATAAAGTCAGTAATATGCCTTGAGTATGTAAAAGTAATATCTCTTCCGAAGGTTCTGTTTATATAGTGATTGAATCTGAATTTATTACTGTATAGATTCAACTTAAAATTATAACTCTTCTCTTTGAAATACGTGTACTTCAATACAAAATCACCATAATCAGCACTTGCATCGCTTCTTACATACGCAAAAAAGGCTTCTGCATCTAATTCACCTAATGGATAACCAAATACTTTCGGTTTTAATGTAAAAGGTACTTTTATTCCAAAATCTAGTTCCATTATATCGTAAGTAAAGTCTATATCGTTAACTTCATATATCGCAATATCTGTTCCATCTGGCAAACTATCTGTAGCGACGATCACTCTTTCGTTTATGAAAGTATTCTCATCATTCCTGACCATATTGAATCCTTGACCGTAAATAGTAGGTAGTAAAAATTTAAATTCAGTCATAGCAAACAGATCAGAGTCACCATTCAAACCTCTATTATATCCACCAAACAAAGATACTTTATCAAGATAATCACTCAAAAAGAAATATATACCCGGCTTAAAGTTGTTATTATCGAAAGCTAATCTTGGAACGATCATTATACTTTGGAAATCATTAGCATATCTTCTCGAATCTTTTAAATAATCGATAGTTTCGAATGTTAAGAAATTATTATGAGGAATTTGATAATCAATATATTCTGCTTTCGACTTTTCTATTGGTTCTAAATCCTGTATAGAATAAATATTCGTCTTAATGCCATTGTAGTTAACGTAAACAAGTGTATCATTCTGCAGTTCAGGATAGAATGCACCACCTCTTACATTTGTCATTAATTCATCTTCTTGCGTAGAAATATTTCTTTTGTAGATATTAAAAATTCCTGTTCTGTCACTTGAGTAATAAATAGAGTTACCATCTGGTGAATAGACCGGATCTCTATCATCATATTTCGTTGAAATTAACGTTGTAATACTACCTGTAGTATCAACTTCTACAATATCTTTTCCGAATTCAATTTGTGATCTGTCAATAAGTATCTTAGATCCATCTTTATTCCATCTCGGCAAGAAATATTGAGTTCCATCTTCATTCTTCGTAAGATTAACAGCAACATCCTTTTTTATATCGTAAATATAAAGATCTCTCGACCCATCATGTGTTGCAACAAAAGCAATCTTTTGTCCGTCAGGTGATACTTCAGGATTTGCTGCTCTCATACCGTGAGTTATCTTTTCTTCCTCTTCCTCTTTTATATCAAATTGGAAGATATCCAGGTAATTATTACCGTATATGCTATGTTTATCTGCTCTGGAAAAATATATCGACTTACTGTCAAGTGACCATGAATAAGAGGAGAATATTACTGCGGGAACTGTAAACTTTATCGAATCTGTTGCCAAGTCCTTGATATGTATATCTCTACGATAGAATGAAGGCTCGCCACCAACTTTAGTAGATAAGAAAGCTAAATATTTCCCATCCGGAGAAAATTTTGGATGAGAGTTCACAAAAGCTGAGTCAGATATGTCTTTACCTGTTACAAGGTTGGCTTCAACATTCTTAATCTTTGCTTTATAATCATCTTTGACACTATTTATCCAATCTGAGTATAGTTCATCCCCTCTTTTCCCAGTTACTCTCTTTATTGCTTCTTCAAATGAAAATGAGAAAAACTTGCCCATTTCTAAAGATATCTTATAAGGAACATCTTTACCGTATTCTTTGAACATGTACTTTACAAATGCAAAACCTGTATTATAAATACTTTCAGCTTCATGAGAACTTCTGTTATAAAAATCTCCAAGTTGAGCGTATTTTAAATGTTTACCACTTAGAATACGTTCTCTGAGAAGCATGTCCCTGTTTGCATCCCAGAAATCGTAATGTAATGAATCAGGATCCTGATTCTGAGCAACTCCCTCAGCGAACCAAGGTGGTATTATATTCATTGGTATATTAGCTGATGAAAGAACATTTGGAAAACCAGTCAGCACATCTTCCCTTTTCTCATCTTCGTAACCTGTCCATTGAAGATAGATCCCTGGGAACATCTTTGAAGTTTTTCTTGGTACTTGCAACTGTATCATATGACTGAATTCATGTGTGAAAAGATTAGTGAACCAGAAATGATCACCTCTGAGTATTGTGTCAAACGAAGGTGCCCATAAAGACATTTTATCATTATAATAATATGCTCCACCATTTGCCATGTCATCGTAATCATTTATTATTACATGAATTTTGTAATCAGGATAGAAGTTATATAGCTTTGTTATCACATCATATACATTTTCTCCAACTGATGCGAACCTGACAGCACTTTTCTCTGTCCCATTATGATAATGATATACAAAATGCTCCGTATCGAACGTTCGCCATTGTAACTCAGGATGATTATGCTTACCTAGTATCTGTCCGTTAAGAAAACTGAACATTGCTACCATAAGAAGTATATATGTGTAAATCGTTTTTTTCATTTTTATTTTTCTTCTGTCATTGCGAGCACCATTGGTGCGTGGCAATCTTTTTTTTTATTATGAGACGTAGCAGTGCTACGTCTTTACGATTATTTTATTATCGCGACCTTTACCTTATATTTTTCATTCTTGCTTCCTGAGATAAACTCAAGAACTGCTGTGTATATCCCTGATGACTTGCTTGAAACATCCCATTCGATCTCGAAATTATCTCCTGATGCTGTGAAAGTCTCTGATAATTCCTTGACCCTGTTACCGTTAAGATCATAGATAGATATGTTAACTGTACTTGGTTCATTCAAAAAGAATCTGAAATTTGTACTACTCCCTTTCGCAGGATTTGGCCAATTGTAAACACTCTTTTTATCTGTAATACTGTTAGAATTTGCCGTTATTGGTGATCCCAGCTGAATAACTCCATTTTGCTCCAATAAATAAGATTCAATAGTTCCGTTATTCAATGGATAAACATTCAGTGTTCCAAGCTTGTCATAAGAGTAAATGCATACCTGCCCATCAGCTTTAAGCAACCCTAAATCGTTAATATCTGATCCCAATGTAAAGTTCTCCGTTCTAACATAATCTCCATCAAAAGAATAAGAACCACAATTCATAGCACTGTCAACGAAAGTACAGAATTTGCCATCCGTAGTTTCATAAGTAAAGATATTATTAATCTGATCCACTCTCGTATCTAATGGAAAACCGTTCTCCATATATCCGTGCTCATTATATACTTCGATAATCCCGTCATCTGTAGTCAGATAATCAATGTTACCATCTTCATCAAGATCGTTTATTAAAGCTAAATTTGATAATTCAGTTGTCTCTAATAAATTTCCATCAAGATCAAATTTGAGAATATTAGTTTCATTTACAATCAAGATATTTTCTATATCATCATGTGCTCTACCGGAAAAGAACACTTTGCTATCCGACTCAATATCATCATGAAAAGAAGAAAAAACATTATTAGAACTGTCTATAACAAAAAGTGTATCCTTTTTTATTGCAGCAACATAATTTAATGAGGAACCATCTTCTGTTATAGCAACATCTTGTATATTTTTTGCTTCAGAGATATTAACACCCATACCTATATCAAGTATTAGTCCATCAGTAGTCGGTCTTGCATATGGATTCATCTGACCGGTTATTTTGTTGGCAGTGAATATGTTAATCGTTATATGGTTAAAAATATTAATGTAACTGATAGCTAATGAATCTGAACCAACAATTTTCAAAACATCATCATCGCATATTGGTTCAAACTTATCAGAAAAAGTTATCCCGGTATTATCAGAATATACTAATGAATCTTCTGTCATAACTTTAAATTCACCATTGTTCCTATAAAATAAGTGGTGTAGTTGATTTGAAATATAGAAAGGGTAATATCTTCCATCTTCAAGTCCTGATTCTATCGGATATCCTGTCATCTGATTTTCCAATTCGTAGGAAAATGTCATACTCCTACTAATACCTGAAAAGTCGAATAATCTTATACCTGTATCTGTTCCTTCATTAGAGTCAGAGCGTGGATAAGAAGCTCCACTGAATTCTACATCATCAAGATCTTTATTCGAATATTTCAACCACATTTCATTATTACCAAAGAAAAAATCAAAATACCAACCGAGTTCAGTTCCATACCCTGCATCAAACAACCAATAATCTTCACCGATATCGAATGAACCATCACCTTCCTCAAGGTAGACACCTCTATTATCATGGTCATCATTCACTGTGTTATTTACAATATTGTATTCTGTTGTTTTACGCTTATCTATATGCCAGATAAGTATTCCACCTGTTCTTATAGAAAGAGGATCTCCATCTTCGAGCTCAAACCCGTAAGTAAGCGGAAAATCGTAATCATTATCCTGAATAGATACTAACGTTTTGAATCCAGCATCTATTATTTCGTATTTCTCCACACCATACTTACCAACAGTAAATTTGACTTTAAGACTGTCTCTGTCGTAACCGAATATTGAAGAATCTGCCATCGTGTAATTCGTCGGTGTTCTGTTCTCTACTAGAAAATATTCATCATTATTAATAGGTACTCTGTATATTGTTGAGTCAGCTTTAACGACTATATCATTTTGGGAAGATGTAACGTCCTGAATATCAACCCATCCCTGCTGTTCTTTTACCCAGGCGGATACTGAAGCAGGCATCATACCTGAAAAATTACCGGATCCCTGATCCATTAATCCAAATTTACCAATACAGCTTTTTCCATCTTCACTGCTATAAAGATTAGGAATACCCAAACGGTGAGCGAACATCAATGTTGAAATTCCACCCATTCCTGCGTAAAGCCAGTCATCACTTGAGATTTGCCATTCACTTTCCGGTAAAATAATACAATTGTTGATTTCTGTACCATCATGAGCCACAACAGTTTGTCCCATTAGATCGTTCTCTGAGAAAAACACTGAAGGTATATCAAATGGTGTATCATCATATCCTGCACTGAATTCCTGACCTGATCCTGCATGGAAAATTACAAAAGTGTCATAACTGCTGAACGGAATAGAACTATCACTTGCAATCTTATTCCAGGAACTCTGGTAAAATTCATATAATTTTTCTTCTAATAATTCATCAGTATGATTCTGATTGTAATACCAGATCGGATGATTTAAAGTTATGATCGTGTCCAACACAGTTATATTATCAAACACAACATTTCCATCAGACACCGATTGAAAATAATTTTTCACGTA
>JAQIDB010000140.1 GCA_027858225.1 Candidatus Delongbacteria bacterium | reverse complement strand
ATGAAGATCCACAAAAATATATTAAATTTCGAATATCATCTTTATCGTCAAAAGTTATGATTTTATCATTCATACCTAGAATTAAAATTTGATCTAAAATATTTTTCTTCTTCTTTTCGTAAACATACTTCTTACTTCGTGTATTATTTTTTGACTTTAGATCAATTCTAAGTTCATGCGGAATAAATTCATCTATCTTTTTATTTACATAATCATATAATTTTGAAATATTTGATAATTTAGCCTTTTCAACAACAATAAATTTTCCACTTTTAATATCTTTGGATATCTTATTTAGGTTTTGGATATCTTTACTATTATAAATTTTGAAGGATGAAGAATCGCTGATGAATTCTTGAAATAGATCAGGAACAATTATTTCTTTATTATTTTTGAGAGAAACAATCAACTTAGGAAATCTTCTGTTTAATTAAGTAATAAAATATAAACATATTGAAAAAATATAACAATACTAAAATCAACTTTTTATTAAAATTATTTATATTTTTCAATGCCACTAATTGATACTATCTCACCGAAATAAATTCTATGATAATCTTTATCTGGATAACTTCCATCTATTTTGCTATCAGCAAAATTACTTGGCTTAAAGTCATCCCAATACATTTTTTTACACTCAATGATTAATTCTGCCTCTTTGAAACCAGGAGCCGATACTTTCTCAGATGAAATTATACTAAGTCCTGATTTTAATATTTTATCTTCATCCTTACCGCTAACAGTTCCTAAATATTTTAATCGGTCTTTAAATTTTTCTGGAAAAGCTGTGAGAGTAAAGGTGTCATATTTTTCCATAAATTCATAAGTATAACGCGTCGGTCTAACTACAACCTGAACAAAAGGCTTATTCCACATTACACCGATGCTACCCCAAGCAATTGTCATTGTATTATAATCATTCTTTCCTAAATCGCCAGATGTTAATAGTAGCCACTGCTTTGACCACAGCCCTGTTGAGTTTGATACAAATTCATTGGGATCAATAATTTTTCTTTCCATTTTATTCTCACTTTTATATATTTTAATTAAAGATAAACTGATGTTTATACAAAGTAAAGTATACAAAAATATTTATAGGTAAATAAATGAAAATTATAGCACAAAGAGTATCCAGTTCTAAAGTAATCGTAAATGATTCAGCTATATCAGAATTAGGTTATGGGATATTGTTATATGTTGGTTTTTCTCAAGCTGACACCCAATTTGAAGCTGATTTCTTAGCTGAGAAGATTCTAAACCTTAGAATCTTCGACGATGATAATGATAAAATGAATTTATCGATTATAGATGTGGGTGGTCAAATTAATATTATTTCCCAATTTACACTATATGCAGATACAAATAAAGGCAGAAGACCTAGTTTTTCTAATGCGATGGAACCTGGTAAAGCTGAAGTACTATATCAATATTTTATTAATATCATAAAACAGTCAGATTTGATCGTTGGAGAAGGATTATTCGGAAAGTACATGCAGATCGAATCTATAAACGAAGGACCTGCTACATTTATATTGGAAAAATATAATACATAACTTTTATACTTTAGCCTCTTGACATTCAATTCGCCTTGAAGTATATTTTTAATACTTTAGGTAACTAAACTGAAAATAACTTGGAAATTAAATTATGATTTTTGATGCTATATTAATTATTATACTCTATATGTCGTTCAAGAAAGCCGGAGCAAAAGGATGTACTGATGATCTGAATTTTGCTATTGCTTTTTTATTATCAGTAAGACTTGCCGGAACATTTCACGAAATACTTAATGGGATCCTTCTGAATTTTATTAAAACTTCCGAAAATATTACAATTCTTGCTTCATACGCTATAATATTCTCTATTGTGTGTTATTTGTACAATACGCTGTTAGGAAAAAGAATAGTTGATTTCGGTAGCAAGATCCCAAAGAAAACAGGTACTTTATTAACTTATATTTTTGGAATATTTAAGACTATTATACTATATTCTGTGATTTTTTCATTCTTATATACTATTCCATTAGTACAATCTATAAAAGAAAAATATCCAATCTTAATTAAACCTTATTCTTATCAACTAACTTATGGTGTTATTGGAAGTAAAAGTGAGGAAATTTTGGAGAGAATTAGAAATATCTTAACTGGTTTAAATCTTGGTTTCTTTGAAAAACAGAAACGTATTCACGAAGAAGGTGGCAATAAAACCTTAGAAGCCATAGAAAATGATAAAGAATTACAAAATTTTGTTACCAAACCTAAAAAGAAGAAAGAGTAATTATAATTTTAACGGAATTGAAAAGTTAAATTCACTTCCTATATTATTTATATTTCATCGCTTGATTTTACGCAGTTCTTACCTTTATTTTTTCCATAATATAAAGCTTCATCTGCTTTATTTATGCTATAATCAATGTCCATTATTCTATCATAAACATGAACACCAAATGTCATAGTAATTTTTAATTTAATATCTCTATAATAAAATATTTCATTTTCTATTTTCTTTCGAATTTTTTCAGCAACTAACATCCCACCTTCAAGGCTAGTTTTTGGCATAAGGAAAATAAATTCCTCCCCCCCCCAACGTCCGATAATATCTTGCTTCCTTAAAAAGGATCTCATAAAGTTTGCTAAATTCACTAAAACAAAATCTCCACAATCGTGTCCATAATTATCATTGAAACTTTTAAAATCATCGATATCTGAAATCATGACTATAAATGATTCGTTGCTTCTTTCATATTTTAAAGCTTCATACTTTATCTTATCCAAAATATCTCTACGATTAGATAGTCTTGTCAAAGGATCTGTTCTAGCTAATATATCTAATTTTAAATAAGCTTCCGTTAACTCTTTGTTTTTTTTATTAATTGTATCGTTAGCTTTAGTAATGTCCTTAATATATTTTGCCAACTCAACATTTTTCAATCTATATATTTCAGCTTCTTTTTCTTTTTGCTCTGATATATATTTAGACTGTATTTCTGCTATATTTCCGGAAAGTTCACCGTAAACAGACTCATTAATCTTTGAAAATTCTTTTAAACATTCATATGCTTTTTTGAACTCTTTTGTTTTTGAATACAACTCTGCAAAAACCTCATAACTTTCCTGCATTACATCTTTTGAGCCAATTAGCTTAGCCTTGTCTAATGCAATTTTTAAATATTTTTCTGCTTTTTTGTAATCTTTCATTTTCATATAAGTTCTTGCAGCTTCATTAGAAGTATTTGCATGATTATACTTCATATCTAAATCTTCAGATATTTTTAATGCCTTTAAAAAATTTTCTAGAGCTGCTTTGTTGTCACCCTTATCTCTATAGATTATTCCTACATTATTATATATCGATGTATGCTCTTTTAAATTATCTGTTTTATGATATAAATCTTTTGCCTTGAAGTAGTAGTCCAATGCCTTGTCGTAGTCAAGTAGCATTGAATATAAATTACCAATATTGTTATAAGATTTAGCGATTAAGAGATCATCTTTCAATTGCTTTCTAATCTTCAATGATCTTTGATAATGCTCTAAAGCCTTTTTGTAGTTTTTTAGTCTATAATAAATATTTCCAATTGTATTTAGGGAATCAGAGATTCCTTTTTTATCGCTTATTTCTTCTCTTATTTTCAACGATTTTAAATAATATTCTAAAGCTTGGTCGTAGTTACTTAGCCTAAAATTCACTTCTCCAATATTATTTAAAAAATTGGCTCTTTTTTTATCATTTTTATTATTTCTTGATAGCTCTAAACCTGTTTGATAGTAAATTAATGCTTTATCGTATTCACTTTTCTCTCTGTATATATCTCCGATTCTTACATAAATATCAGATTTTTTAACCTTTGATTTTATTTGGTGACTTAATTCTAAAGCTTGTAAATTATATTTCAAGCATTTATCTAGAGATATATTTTGATATAAATCCGCTAATTTATTTAGAATATCATATTTCTCTTTACCTGATGTTTTATTTAAAAACTCCTCAAGTTCTGTTACTTCCTTCATATAATTTACCTCTCTAAAATTCAAACTTATTCATTTATAAAATTAAATTCTAATGCTTAACTCAAATTCCTAATTCTAATGCTTAACCAACCATCCTTCAGATTTTTTTAACATTTCTTTAGTTAATGAATATTTACCTTCAGGAACATGGTATTCTATACTTATTCCACTGTTCTCTAAACCTTCTTTTAATTTCATACACTGCTCTTGATCTATGTATTGATCTTCTGGGCTGTTTGCTATAAAAAATTTAATATCTTTAGCCTTATTCAATTGATCTTTTGATATGTTTTCAATGTCATACTTAGTGCCGAATGAGATCAAACCATCAACAAGTTCAGGATATTTTAATGCAACATTAAATCCTACAGTTGTTCCCTGATGTAACCCGAGAAGATATATTCCATTAACCTTATTATTATTCTTTATTTTTGTAATTACTTTAACTAAGTACTCTTCACTTAGCTTATTTGATCTATCTAGAATAGCATTGGATTGATCCTCTACCTCCCATCTAAATTCTTTCGCCAATCCGATATGAACTGGAAACGGTGCTTGAGGAACTGCAAAAATAAATTCAGGAAGATAAAAATGTTTCCATATTTTAACAAATTGATCATGACTGCCAGCATAACTATGTAAACCTATTACAAGATCATATTTTTTATTTGGATGGAAATCTAACGGTTTGACCAGTCTGTAGCTCAATATATTTGCTGATTCAATATGGTATATTTCACCTAAATTCTTGATCATTAGACCAATACTATCAATTGCAGTATCAAATGTCTTACTACCTCTAACCTTGTCAAAATCTGTATCATTTTTAATGTATTTAAAATCTACGAATCCAAGATCAACAGCTTTGAACAAGAATTTTGCTGACAAATCAGGCTTTCCCATTAAACCATAAGTACATGATAGGTTATATGTTGAAATAATATCATAGACATTATGACTTAGCATATATAAGTAATATTGAGCTGCTTTTTCGTAGTTTTTTTCCCAGTATGCTTCATCAGCTTCAATCATAAAATCTCTCATGCTTACATCAAGGAAATCACCTACATCATTTGAGAAAGGATCAATTTTGTCTGGGCTTGACCAATTTTTTACTGAAACTACTTTTTGTTCCACGATATTAGTATTTTCACAAGCCACAAATAATAGTAAGAAAACCATTAGTGTAAATAATTTTTTCTTCATTTTATTCACCTTTATTTTAATTTTAAAGTATCATCTAATTATTAATTTATTAGTTGATTTGTTTGTTGCGCAATATTCACTACATTTATAGAACCTTTGTGTAATCTACAAAATACTCAACTTGAGCACAAATGTCAAACTAATAATTCTTTAAACATCTCAAGTGCATTTCTTTCATAAGTACAATCTCCTAGATTTATAGTCAAATCACTTAGCGAAAGATAATACTCTTTCCTATTGTTAAATATGCTCATAATATCTTTCATCAAGGTACCAGAGCTTAATAGAGGTCTTCTGTCAATGCTTTCTTTAGAACCAAAAATATTCACCAACTTGTCTAAACTCAAATGTAAATTAATTACAAAATATTCTTTTTTCAAGATATCTCTCACTTTTTGCGACAATATGGACCCACCTCCAAACGCAACAATCGTATTTTCAAAAGTACTTAATTTAGAAATCACTTCTTCTTCATAATTTCTAAAGCGTATTTCTCCAAAATTGTTAAAGATATCATTTATAGACATCTTTGATCTTGTTTCAATGAGTTCATCTGTGTCATAAAATGTTTTATTTATCTTTGCTGCAAGTATTTTTCCATAATAAGATTTCCCGACACCCGGCATTCCTATCAACGCAATATTTAAAGGTCTTGAAGTTCCATGCTTTAACGATTGTTTCATTTTTAAATGATTTGGAAGCTTATCAAAAAATATTTCAAAAGTTTTAGAAGCTTGGTGAATTAACCAATCATGTCCATCAACAATTCGCATACCATTCCCTTTGAAAGCGCTTAAATTGTAATTTGCATCTAATATTATAGTATCTTTCATTTTAAGATTTATATCTAATTTAGGAACAGCAATAACAAGTAAGTGCGTATCCAATATATTATTTTCAATATCTCTATATATGATGTGGTTACAATTAAAAAAAATTGAAATTTCTAGTGATTTTGAATCTGTCCGATTTGTTGAAAAAACTGAAGCACCTAAACTTTTCAGCGCATATATAGCAGCTTTAGCAGCTCCGCCAGCACCAATCACAATACATTTTTTGTTTTTTACGCTTAAACCATTATTTATTATCGCATTTTCTACTCCATAAACATCAGTATTGAACCCATAATAATGGTTATCTTTTTTCACAACAGTATTTACAGCATTAACTTCTTTTGAAATATTGTCAATTCCATCTAAAAAAGGTATGATAGCTTCTTTAAATGGAGAGGTAATATTTGCACCTGAAAGATCATACTGATTAAAAATATCAATAATCTCACTAGCTTCATTTACTTTAATTCTATTATAAACATTTGACTGTCCATACTCTTTAAATAAAGAATTAAATATTTGAGGACTTTTGCTATGAATTACCGGATTGCCAAAAATTGCATATTTTTTCATAGTTAAGTCCTCATAATAAAAAAAAATTATCTTTTATAGATCTTGGAATTATTAATCACAACTTGGACTTGTCCATCTAAAGTTTCATCGTGATAACAAGTATTCAACGATTTTGATAATAATTTCCTTCTATCAACTTTCCATTCAGAGCTAATATCAAATATTGTTAGTTCTGCCATCTTACCAACATTTATCAGATCATAATCTAAATTCAAAATCTTTCTCGGGTTTATAGTAATCTTCTTTAAGTATTCCACTAAAGATAAAACATTCGTATTCACTAAATACGTTACACCCACTGAGAATAACGTTTCTAACCCAAGTACACCAAATGGGGCATAATCAAATTCAACATTTTTCTTCTCCGGTGTATGAGGAGCATGATCAGATGCAATTACATCAATAGTTCCATCTTGCAATCCTTTTAATATCTCATCAACATCTTCTTGAGTTCTTAAAGGTGGATTCATTTTATAATCAGTAGAAAAAGTTTTTACTTTCTCATCTGTGAGTGAAAAATGGTGAGGAGTTACTTCAGAAGACACTTTCAAACCTTCTTTTTTTGCTTCTCTGATCAACTTCACACTTTCTTGAGTGCTTATGTGTTGGAAATGAGGATAACCGTCTACATATCTTGAGATCTCAATATCCCTAGCGATCATTGAGCTTTCAGCAATATTTGGAATTCCTGACATACCAAGCTCTGTAGAAACAAATGATTCATTCATGACTCCATCAAGGAAAGTTTTATCCTCTTCATGAACTAAAATTGGTACATTGAACATGCCTGAATATTGCAAAGCTCCTTTCATTGCTTCACTACTTTGAATACCATCTCCATCATCACTGAACGCTAATGCTCCATTATCGTTTAGTTCAGCCATTTCCACAAGGGATTTGCCTTCTCTCCCTACCGTAACAGCAGGAATTTGATGGATATTTACTAATAAATTCTCAGTTCTTCTACAAATATCATTGTATACAAAAATATTGTCAACACAAGGAGTTGTATTTGGCATTAATGCTAACCTTGTAAATCCTCCACTCATAGCTGCGTTTGAACCGGTTATAAGTGTTTCGGCCTGTTCATACCCTGGTTCTCTTAAATGAACATGCATATCCATAAATCCGGGACTAATGTACTTGCCCTTAGCATCTATAATAAGATCATCTGGACCTGTTGTAATAGATTCATTTATTTCAGATATAATTCCATTTATTATTTTAATATCACTTAAATATTCCTTTTCGTTATGCGGATCAATTATTGTACCGTTTTTTATTACACAACTCTTAGATAATTCATCAAAATTACTTTTGTTTAGTTGAATATTATTTATCATTTTATTCCTCCGATGTTAGCACTTAAAAGGTAGAGAATAGCCATTCTAGAAGCAACTCCATTAAGAACTTGCTCTAATATTACCTGATGATCTCCATCTGCAACATCATCATCAATTTCAACGCCTCTATTCATTGGTCCTGGATGAAGAATAAGTATATCATTCTTTGCTTTAGATAATTTCTCATTGGTAATTCCCCAGAAGTTATGATATTCTCTTAGAGATGGAAATGAAGGACCAACATGTCTTTCAAGCTGGATCCTTAAAATATTCATAACATCTGAATTCTTAATTGCTTCTTCAAGATCGTAAGTAACTTCAACTCCTAATTTTTCTATACCTTTAGGTATTAAAGTTGCTGGCCCACAAAGTTGAACTTTTGCTCCATATAATTGAAGAGCATGAATATTTGACATTGCTACTCTTGAATGTATAATATCTCCAACTAAAGTTACTCTTTTCCCTCTTAAATCAGGAATTTTCTCGTCAATTGTCATTAAATCTAATATTGCTTGTGTAGGATGTTCGTGTGCACCATCACCCGCATTTATAATAACCGAATCTAAATTATCCAATAGCATTTTGTGCGCACCTGGGGTACTATGCCTCATAACCACCATGTCTATTTTCATAGCTTCAATATTTCTGGCAGTGTCAATTAAAGTTTCACCTTTTTTTAAAGATGAAGACGAAGCAGCAAAATTAACAACATCTGCGGATAATCTCTTTTCCGCCATTTCAAATGAAAGTTTTGTTCTTGTAGAATTCTCAAAGAACATATTTACAACAGTAATTCCTTTCAATGCTGCTACTTTCTTATTAGGAGTATCTAAGATTTGTTTAAAGCTGGCAGAGGTTTTAAGAATTAATTCAAGATCCTCCCGACACATTCCTTTTATACCTAGAAGATGCTTGATCTTTAGTAGATCTTTCGTTTTAATATTATCCATTACTTCCCCATTTAAGTATTACATAAAATTATTATTTAGCATTTTATCAATTTAGATCAAAAAAAAAGTGATAATAATATCACTAATTTTTTTTCTCAATTAAATAAACAGAGTCTTCTTTATCAACTTCTGATAATTTAACCCTGATCTCTTGGCTTGGAAGTGTTTTAACAACCTCGCCAATATAGTCAGATTTTATTGGAAGTTCCCTCAAACCTCTATCAATTAAAGCTGCAAATTGTATCATCTTTGGTCTTCCTCTATCCATCAATGCATTCATCGCTGCAAGAATACTTCGTCCTGTAAATACAACATCGTCAACTAATATGATCTTCTTGTCATCAATTGTAAAAGGCATATCATCAATGGATATGTTAGGAACTTTTAAATTACTTCGGAAATCATCTCTATATAGTGTAGCATCTAGAACACCGGTTTCAATATCGATTTTCTCAGTTTTATTTATCTCCTTAATAATTCTATTAGCAATAAATTCTCCTCTGGTCTTTAACCCAATTATTACTAATTTATATGTTCCTTTGTAATCAGCAACAATTTCAGATGCGATCCTTTTAATTACTTTTTGTAATTTATTTTCATCCATTATCGTATAAATTATATTGTCATCAATCATCAACTATTTCCTTAAAATTTATATTATATATTAATCAATCCAATCAAGTAAAGAATCATCTGTAGAATCTTCTGATTTATCATCTTCTTTTTTATCTTCTTCACTTTTTTCTGGTTCAATATCGCTCCATTGCTCATTCTCCACTGAAAGTATCTTTTTACTATCAGTATTTGAGAATAATTCATTAACATCATCTTCTGTAAAGGAATCTTCTTCTACACCCGATTGATCTGATAGCGATTCGCTACTTTTAATGTCATCAGATTCTTTAATTCTTATAATGTCTTCATCTGTTAAGTATTCACTTCTATCAATTATAAATTCGGATTTCCCTATTTCATCAAGGTCCTCATCAAAAGATTGACTTTCTTGAACTGAAGAATCTTCCATAGATATATTATCAAATTCATCTTCTTCTTTACTATTCTCAAATGAACTTTCTATCTCCGTCTCAGTTTTATCCTCAACATTATCATCCTGAACAATATTTTCTTGAATTTCTTCAGGATGATCATCTTCTTCTATTTTTGACTCAGTTGGTGTTAAACTGTCAAATATATCCTCATCAGCACTATCTGTAGTCACTGTTTCCTCAACTGTTTCCTCAGCTGTTTCCTCAACTGTTTCCTCAACTATTTCCTCAACTATTTCCTCAACTGTTTCCTCAACTGTTTCTTCAACTATTTCCACTGATTCTGTAACTTCTTTCTTTATTTCTCTCTGAGGTTCTTCAATTTCTTCTTCTTCTTCTATATCTGATTCTGTTGAAGATATTTCTGACAATATGTTTTTTGTATCATCCTCAAATTCTTCAATATATGAATTTACCTTTTCTTCATCTGTTAATTCTTCTTCCTTACTTTCTTCAATATTAAAAGCATTTTCTGGCAAATCATTAACTTCACTGGCTTTTTTCTCTGCTGATTCAAGAACTTCCATTTCTTTTTCAAGGAATTCCCTTTCTTCTTCAGCTTCTTCAGCTTCTTCAGCTGCATTATCTTCAAAAGATTCAGTCTTTGACTCAGGTACTAGCTCATTTGCAAGATCCTTACTTGAAACTGTCTCCATAGCAGATCTTTCTAGGATCTCATCTGCATCTTCCTGAACTTTTTCAACGTTAAAGACTTCACTTGGATCTAATGTTTCACTATCACCTGATTTCTTTGAATCAAAAACATCGTTCACCATATTAGCACCATCATCTTCACTTGGACTATTTTCCGTGCCGAGAACATCATCAAAGTTACCGTCTGCGAAAGAATTTGTTGCTAAATATTCTCTTCTTCTAGGGAACATATTATTAATCTGTCCAGCTTTCTGCCTTACTTGATCTCCAGAAAGTTCTCCCTCTCTAGATATTTTTATTGCACTTTTTTTACCTGTGTCAGGATCTTTAGCAGTTGCATGGATTATACCATTCACATCATATTCATAGTTAAATATAATAGGCTGTCCTGCATCTTTAGGTGGAAAATTTAAAGTAGTTGTACCAATAGTTGTACAGAATTCAGGATCTGGATCCTCTCCCTGAATTACAATCATTTTTACTTGAGATTGCTTCGCGATCGATGTGTAGAATATCTGACTTTTCCTAACTGGAATTTTACTGTTCTTCGGAATAATTACTGCGTTTCTTTTATTATCAAACTCATCAAGAGTTATAGCTCCAAAACTATGAGCAGTAACATCCGATATATTAATTGCTCCGTATTTCATACGAACCATTGCATTAACTTCTTGATCAGTTTCGTCTTTAGCTGCAAGAATCCCAGCCTGTATCGCAGCTCCTAGTGCTACCGCTTCATCAGGATTTATTTGAGATGAAGGATTTTTACCTGTTACCCTAGTTATCATGTCATGCACTGCTGGCATTCTAGTTGAACCACCAACCAAAAGAATTTGATCGATATTTTCCCATTCAAGATCTGCATCAGTCATAACTGCATTTATTAACAATTCTGTTCTCGTAACATAATCAGCGACCAAATCAGCAAATAATTTTCTTGTAATCGTTAACTTTGTAGATTTTCCACCTGCAGAAAGATAAACAGTTGTACTTATTTTAGTAGAAAGAACCTTCTTGGCATTTTCTGACTTAAGCCTTAGATCCTGTTTGAAAACCGGATCTGAAAACAGATCAACTTCATGCTGTTGTTTAAATTTCTCATTTAGATAAATCATTAATTTTTCATCAAAATTATCACCCCCCAGTTGCCTATCTCCATCACTGGCGATCACATCAAAATCACCTTCGTTTAGTTGCATAATCGTAACATCAAAAGTTCCACCACCAAGGTCATAAACCATGATCTTCTGCTCAATTTTCTTGTCCAATCCATACATTAATGCCGCAGCAGTAGGTTCATTAATAATTTGCAGTACATTTACTCCAGATACTTTACCTGCATCAATAGTAGCCTTTCTCTGTTTGTCATTAAAATATGCCGGTACTGTAATTACAACATCTGTAATAGTTTCATTCAAAAAACTTTCTGCATCGTCAATAAGCTTTCTTAATATCATTGCGGATATATCTTCTGGGGTATATTCTGTTCCATTATTTGAAAAGTTAAAATCTGATGATCCTATATGTGCTTTAATAGAAGAAACTGTTTTATCCGGCTCTGCAACTGAAGATTGCTTTGCAATACTGCCGACTATTGTTTGATCATCATCAAATAGAACTACCGAAGGTGTTATTCTTTCACCCTCTTTATTAGGAATAATTTCAGCTTTGCCAAATTCATTTACTAAAGCTATTGCGGAATTTGTTGTCCCAAGATCTATTCCAATTAGTTTCATTTACTTCCTCCAAAATATATGCTACGAATATTGATTTAATGTTTTATTGAATTAAAGAAAATTATATTTGAATTATTTGTAACAATCTGTTTATTTTTGAATTAACTTTCTTCTGGCCTGAGAAATTATTGCCAACATTTCTTCTGCCTCATACCTCATTTTCATGTTTGGAGAGTTGATCCTTGTTCTCCATTTTCTGAATTCTAAGTTTATTCGCTCTGTTATTTCCTCAATACTTGAGTCTGTATCTATTCTTAACGCCTTAAAATAAAATCTATCATCTCTCTCTTCGGTGGATTTTATATTCAAAACATTCGAACTTTCAGATGAAAGTGTCTTATTAACCGCAGTATCTTTCTTCTTCTTTTTCTCTTCTTCTTCTTTTTGTATATGAGCGATTCTTTTTATAACAATTTTTAAATTATGTTGAGCATCTGTATTTTCTGGATCGTAGTACAACGCTTTTTCAAAAAATTTCTTACTATTTTCATATTCCTCTCTTTTGTAGTAAGCAACAGCCTTTTTGTACTCCATTAGGCTTTTCTTCTTTTTTACTTCATCCAGATGAGAAGGTTTATTCTTCTTCGATGATAATTTGTCTGATAATTTGGAAAATAGTGATGTCATAATTCTACCTAGTATGAAACATATTTATAAATTTGTACAATCTCTGGTCTTATTACTGATTCACCTTTTTTAAATCCCTCTTTTAAAACTATCTTTATTGTGTTATCCTTATCATTTTCAGTTGTCTCGATCTTTTCAATTGCATTACTTTTTTCAGCATTGAATTTCTCACCTTCTAGACTTTTTTCAACAGGTGTTATATCATTTCTATATAATATTTCAAGCAATTCATCCTTGAAAGTCACCATACTATCAGATTGAGCTACATGATCATTTACCTTGCAATGCTCGATATCAGATGTGATCCTATCGTAAAACAATAGTAGATCTTGAACAAAAGGTTTCATTGCAGTGTCAACAAAGTTTCTTTTGTATGAGTCTAACTGTGAATACAATTCTTCAAATGCTTTCTCTTTTACTTCATCTTTTGTGATTTTTTCTTTGAAAAGGTCAGAAACTCTATTTATACCTTCCTCGGTTTCAAATTTGAATAAAAGAATATTATTTTGCATTTTCTGAAGAGATTGCAACAACTCGTTTTTGTTGCTAAATAACATCTCATTGATATTCAATACTTTGTCCTCGATCTTCTTTATTCGAACATCGAGGTTTTCTTTAATCTCATCCATTTGGGAATTCAACCTGTCACTTTGCTCAACAGTGTCCTCTTTAATAACTTTATCATCACTATCAATTAAATTATCATCTGAATAAAGCCCGGAATCATTTAATTCCTCAATGATGTCATCAAAATAATAATCCGAGTTAAATATCTCTGATTTCATATCTCTCAGTTCATTCTTATTGAATTCTTTATCATTTTGCATCATTATAGATCCTTAAAAACTTATTTATTTATGGTGAATTAGAGATCACTCTAAATTCTATTCTTCTATTTTTAGCTCTTCCTTCTTTGCTCTTATTGGATGCAATAGGAATCTCTTCGCCAAATCCTACAGCCTTAATATTAGATCTTGCAATGTGAAGCTGCTCTATCAAATATGTATATACAGCTTCTGATCTCTTTTGCGAAAGTTTTAGATTATATGCAGCACTTCCCTGACTATCAGTGTGACCTTCGATCTGTATCACAATATTAGGGTTGTCTACAAAGATCCTCTTTACTTTGTTCAGAGTAGGTAATGAACCTGTTGTCAATTCTGCTTTACCTGTCTTGAAGTAGATATTGTCTAATACAATTCTCTCATCCTTTTTGAGTATAATTGCATCTGGACATCCGTCTTCATCTTCAAATCCATTCAATGTCTCAGCTTGGTTAGGACATTTATCTATTGTATCTTTTAAACCATCTTGATCATTATCAAATTCAGGGCAACCATCCATATCTTCAAATCCATCCATATCTTCTGGTTCGTTAGGACATTTATCAGTAGCATCAAGAATACCATCGTCATCATTATCAAACTCAGGGCAACCATCCATATCTTCGTACCCATCCATATCTTCAGGTTCGTTAGGGCATTTATCGTCAACATCTTTAATTCCATCTTTGTCATTATCATCTTCAGGACATCCATCTTCATCCTCAAACCCATCAAGGTCTTCAGAAATATTAGGACACTTATCAGCAATATCTTTTATCCCATCTTTATCATTATCATCTTCAGGACATCCGTCAACATCTTCAAAACCATCAAAGTCTTCTGGTATTTTAGGACACTTGTCTAATTTATCGGTTATACCATCATTATCTGCATCTAATGATACCACAAGTCTTGTTGTAGAAAAACCGATAAATGCTTGCCATTTTGGAGATTCTTCATTCAGACCACCAAATCCACCATATGTTAAATAGTAATATTCTCCAAGTTCATGCCTTAAACCACCACCTAATCTCTGTGGGAAAAGATTCCTATGTGTCATATTTAGTTCATATTCAGCATCGTATTCAAAGAATAGCTTTGTATGTTTTGAAGTTCTTGAATCAAAACCAACACCTAAAGTAAAAACATCTGGAAGGTCTGTAGAATATCTTAGAACATATCCTGTATTCAGCATAAAATTAAATTTATCATTTCCAATGGCTGTCAGAAGTTTTGCACCACCGCTTATCTTGTTGTTATAAAGTACTTCGTCACTAAAATTTCTATGATCGTAGTAATATCCACCATTATTTGCAATATCTGAGAAATTCTTATTTAACTTATCATAAACTGGTAAATTAACAAAGAAATATGCTCCAAATTTGAGCAAACCTTTATTTTTAAAAGCATATTTAAAACCGAGTTCATAATTATTAACTTCAGCTAATGTAAATTTCAAACTATCTGTTCCCACTGCTCTCGTATCATAAGCGAAAGATAATTTTGTGCTAATATCTAGTCTTTCAGTAAGACCGTAAGACAGAGCCAGATGTGAAGTTGTTTGAAAATAATCTGCCAATGAAATAGATTCAACAATATTATCTGAAATAGTTGAGCTAGATCCTAAAATAGAGTTTAGACTCATTGATAAAAAGCCATAACCATTGGTTGAGGCATCTAATAGTTTTATATATCCTTTTTGCCCATTGATCGAAACTTTTGAAAATGATAGTGATGATATAACCAGTATCAGAATAATCATTAGCTTTATTGTTTTATATAATTTCATTTTACATCCATTATCTTTATGTTTTCTCAACCGTTTGTTTTTCAAATAGCATAGTGCGATTTTACGTACTATTTACAATAGATTAAAATTAACCTCAGCTTAAGCTAAAGTCAAGATTAAAATTCTCTTATATTCGAATGTAGAATACAAGGGCAATTATACACCTATTTATTTGTGAAAAAGATTAACTCTGATTCTGTAATTACTTGAACTCCAAGTTTTTCTGCTTTTCTCAACTTAGATCCTGGTTCTACGCCAACTAATATATAGCTAGTATTTTTGCTTGGTGTAGATACAACTTTACCACCATAACTAAAAATTATTTTCTTAATTTCTTCTCTGGAGTAATTTTCAAGAGTACCTGTTAGTACAAAAGATTTATTCGATATATTTTCATTAAATTTTAACTCTCCTTCAATAAACTTTGTATTAAGATTGAAGTAAATTAATTTTTCAACGAGATCAATATTTTTCCCATTTGAGATATAAAGTACAATCGATTCCGCTATTTTTGTTCCAATACCATCAATATTTTCAAGCTCAAGAATATTTGCTTTCATAAACTTATCTATATCCTTAAAATATTTTGCTAAGATTATTGACGCTTCTTTTCCAACATATCTAATACCAAGTCCAAAAAGTAAATTTTCTAAGCTTTTTTCCTTACTCTCTTCGATATTATCTAATAATTTTTTAGCTGATTTGTCTCCAAATCCTTCAAGTGAACTAATGTCACTTTTACTTATCGAATAAATTTCAGAAATATTATTTATTATATTATTTGAAACAAGAAGTTGAACTATCTTTATTCCCAATCCGGAAATATCCATTGCTCCTTTACTTGCAAAATGTTCGATCCTTTTCTCGATCTGTGCAGGGCATGAACTGTTAATACATCTGTAAATTGCTTCGCCTTCGGGTTTGAATATTTTTTCATTACATACCGGACAAGATTCTATCATCTTAAATTCTTTAGATCCAGTCGATCTTTTGGATTTTACAGAAGATATGATTTTCGGTATGATTTCCCCTGCTTTTTCCAATATCACGGCATCACCAATTCTAAGGTCCCTACTTATTATCTCATCTTGATTATGCAATGTAGCTCTTTTTACGATCGTACCAGCAATTTCGACTGGCTCAAGTATTGCAACCGGAGTTATCGCACCTGTTCTTCCTACTTGAAATTCAATATTATTTAGAATTGTCTCTACTTTCTCAGGGACGAACTTATATGCCATAACCCATCTTGGATATTTTGAAGTTTCACCAAGCTTTCCGTATAGAGACGTATCATCAACCTTAATTACCATCCCATCAATTTCATAGCCCAGATCATTCCTGTTTTTTTCCCAGTACTCACATTCTTCGATTGCTTGATCTATATTATTACAAACTTTTAAATATTCGGGAGTTGGAAAATTATGTGCTCTTAAAAAAGATATTTTTTCAGAATGACATTTCATACCATAATCACCATCTATGGAATCATTGCCATTTAGGTAATATACCATTAATTTTAGTGGTCTTTTTTTAACTTCTTCAAGTTCTAATAATTTCAAAGAACCTGATGCTGTATTTCTCGGATTAGCCATAAGGTCTAAACCGTTATCAGCTCTGTATTTATTAAATTCTAAAAAATCTTGTTTGGGAATATATACTTCCCCTCTCAATTCAAAATCAAAGTCTAAGTCAGTTCTTTTTATTAAGTTGGATATAGTTTTTGCATTCACGGTTATGTCATCGCCAATTACGCCATCACCCCTAGTAACAGCATATTTTAATTCCCTATCTGCATATGTTAACGAAATAGCAACACCATCAATCTTATGTTCAATACTATATTTCACATCAGTATTTTGTCCTAATATCTTTTTTACTCTTTCATCAAATTCAATGAGATCATTTTTATTATAGCTATTTGATATAGAAAGCATCTTTTTAGAATGTTTTATTTTTCTAAAACCCTTATTCAAATCAGAACCAACTTTTTGTGTTGGTGATATTTCATTATCTATTCTTTCTGCCGGAAAAAGGCTATTGGATGTATAAGTGCTTTCTAATTCCTCAAGTTCTTTGACTAATTTATCATACTCATAGTCTGTAATTAAAGAAATATTATTTGCATAGTACGCATCATCATACTTCTTGATCAAAGCTCGAAGAGTTTCAATTTTTTTTGAAAGTTCTTTCATACTATATTTAATTACTTAAATTAGATTTTAGACTTTGCAAATCTTCCCAAGCAGCATACTTCCATTTTGGGTTCCTTAACAACGCTGAAGGATGATATGTTACCATAACAGGAATATTTTGATACGAATGGATTTCTTTTCTAAAGTCTTTCATTGCCAAATCTTTGCCAAGTATTCGTTTAGCAGCAATTCTTCCTAACGCTAAAATATACTTGGGTTTTAATATTTCCAACTGTTTCTCAAGATACATAGAACACTGCTTTATTTCCTCAGATTTTGGATCTCTGTTATTCGGTGGTCTACATTTAAGAACATTGCAAATAAAAACATCCTCTCTGCTAAAACCTATTGCTTCTAACATTTTAGTTAAAAGTTTTCCTGATCTCCCAACAAAAGGTAAACCTGTCTTATCTTCCTCTGCACCTGGTGCTTCTCCAATTATTACAAGTTTTGATCTGTCGCTTCCCGCACCAAAAACAGTATTGAGCCTTGTTTTATGTAATTCACATAATTTACAACTCTCAACAACTTTCTTAAGTTGATCTAAAGAATTAACATTCATTACTTCTTTTTTATCATCTTCATTCATAATATTTGGCATCAATTTAGACTCTTGTATTAAGCTTTCTTTTTCTCTATTATCCCTATTTAATGTGTATGAAATCGTAAATTCATCTGTATTTATCAGTATTGAATCAGAATATACACATTGATGATATTTTAAACAATTTACAAACTGACCTCTTAAATACTCTAATAAAAGACCTTTTTGTTTTTCCATCTTTAATAATCCATCACGCATCTGAAACCAACATTGTTACCTTTCCATTTTTTTCCTTTAATTTCTCTTTTTGAAACTGTCAATGCCGATTTAAGATCTTTCCAACTACCACCACGAATTACTCTATATTCTTCTCCAAATTCTTCTTCAACCTTGCCACCAGGATAAGACTCTGGTAAAGAGGATGTCCATTCTGCAACATTTCCAGAAAAATCATATAATTTAAAATCATTGGCTCCATAACTTTTAACATCAAATGGGCCATCAACAGTCGGATTTAGATCGTAGCACGCTTCCTTTGGACTTATTGTGTTATTATAAGGATATTTTAATCCTACAAGACCACCACGAGCGGCTTTTTCCCATTCCTGTTCAGTAGGCAATCGTTTACCTGCCCATTTAGCATATGCTTCTGCATCTTCATATGAAACACCTATAATTGGTTGCTTCGGACTATTAAATCTATCAGATCTAATTCTATCAGGTAAAGTATAACCTGTTTCTTCAACAAATATTCTAAATTGCTGTAATGTAACCTCATGTTCATCAATATAGAACTCTTTGATATATACTTTGTGGATAGGACTCTCATTGATTCCTTCAACATTACTGCCAATAGAAACTTCATCTGCTGGAATTAAAACCATATTCATATTATCTTTCAATGCTGTATAATATTGCATCTCTCTTTTTATTCTTTTGATAACAAACTTTTTCTTTTTTGCTTTTTTAGGATTCTTTTTTGCTAATTTTGCAGCTTCTGCTTTCTTCTCCTTTTCTTCTTCCTCTAAACGCTTTCTTTCAGCTTCTTCTTTTGCTTTTGGATCAAGATTTGTGATAAATTCATTAAATAAACTATCTGCGACAACAACATACTGCCCAAATTTTTCATTCTGTTTTAATCCTTCAATATATTCTTTACCTACACTTGTAAATTCCAAAAAATAGATTGCACCAGCTAGTATGATTAATAGTAATATAAATAATTTTCCAAGGTTACCTGATTTCTTTTCACCTACAGGTTTTTGCTTCTTTGCAGAAGTTCCTTTTGAAGAATACTTACTTGCCGGTTTCTGTACTGCATGCTTTTTATCAGGTTTCGATGAACCACTTGATAGTTTTTCACCACAAGATACACATTTCTTAGCATCATTTGAATTTAGCGTATTACAACTTTTACATATCATGAATAGAACCTCATTATAGCACTTATATTAATAGGTATTAAATTAAGCACTTTTTTTATCTAATTTCAAGGATAAAGATATTTATTTTTATTTGATAATTAAAAAAGGGTTAAGTATTGCTTAACCCTTTTTATTCTGTCGGGGCGAGAAGATTCGAACTTCCGACCCCCTGCTCCCAAGGCAGGTGCGCTAACCGGACTGCGCTACGCCCCGAACAAGACTGCTAAATGTAATCGAATTAATTCGATTTTTCAAGGTTTTTTTTACCTTTTTTTACTTTTCTTCAGTTGAGGCTGCTTTTTTCTCACTTTCAGGCTCAACCTTAGCTTCTTCAACCTTAGCTTCTTCAACCTTAGCTTCTTCAACTTTAGGTTCTTCAACCTTAGGTTCTTCAACCTTAACTTCTACAACTTTAGCTTCTTCAATCTTAGCTTCTACCGGTTTTTTATCCGATGGTTGTGCTTCACTGTCAAATTCAACTAGTTGAATTACAGCAACTTCCGCAGCATCACCTTTTCTTGTTCCAAGTTTGAAAACTCTTGTATACCCACCATTTCTTTCTTTATAATTCGGTGCAATATCATTAAAAAGTCTGAACACTACATCTTTATGTCTAAGAAATTTCAAAGCTTGTCTTAAGGAATTCAAATCACCCTTTTTTCCAAGTGTAATCATTTTTTCAGCATACTTCCTTAGCTCCTTAGCTTTGGCTAAAGTAGTTTTTATCTGCTTATGCTCGAATAGCTGTGCAGATAAATTACTAAACATTGCTTTCCTATGACTAGCTGTTCTACTAAATTTTCTGCCTTTTACATTGTGACGCATTTTATTATCCCTCTATCATTTCTTTTTCTTACTCTGAGAATCATTAAGATACTTATCAACATCCATACCAAACTCAAGCGATTTTTCTTTAAGTACCTTGTTTAGCTCAGCAAGTGATTTTTTACCGAAATTTCTAAATTTCAACATTTCACTCTCTTTCTTTCGAGCTAATTCTCCAATAGTTTTTACTTTAGCATCTGCCAAACAATTATATGATCTTACAGATAATTCAAGTTCATCGATTGACATTTTTAGTAGATTTCTCTTCTTAATAATATCAGGATCTTCGTCTTCAAATGCATCAGTATCTTCTTCTACTTCAAATTTGATGAAGAGATTAATATGATCTCTTAAAATTTGACTTGCGTAAGTTATTGCTTCTTCTGGTGTTATTGAAGCATCAGTGTGAACTTCTAGTGTAAGTTTCTCATAATCAGTTCTATCACCGACTCTTGTTCTATCGATATTATAACTGACTTTCAATATTGGTGAGAATACTGAATCAATTGCTATAGTACCGATAGGGTCATTATCATCTCTGTTACCATCTGACGATACATATCCACGTCCTAACTTAATATTTAATTCAATACTAAATTCAGAATCTTCATTTAATGTAGCTATAACAAAATCAGAATTGAAAACACCTACCTCTCCACCGGAAGCATCCTCAATATCTTTTGCAGTAAAAACTTTAGGGCCTTTTAAGTTAACAGTAACTTTTGAAGTTCTGCCTTCGTTAAGCTTAAGTTTTACTTGCTTTAAATTCAAGATCATTATTGCAACGTCTTCTTTTACACCTTCAATGCTTGAAAATTCATGTAAGACATTATCAATCTTGATACTATAGATTGCCGCGCCTTGAATTGAAGAAAGAAGTACTCTCTTCATAGCATGACCAATCGTTATTCCATAACCTCTTTCGAGAGGTGTGACAATGAATTTCCCATAATTGTCTTTTAAAGTCTTAATTTCCAACGACTCTGGTATTTTAAAAGGTAATACAGTCATTTTATTCTCTCATTATTTTGAGTAAAGTTCGACAATCAACTGTTCGTTAATTTTTACCATAATATCTTCTCTCTTTGGTGTTTCGAGAAGTAATCCTTCCAAAGTAGCTTTATCCACTTTTAAGTATGGTCTTGGATTTTCACTAACTCTTTTTAGAGATTCGTGAATTATTTCCATCTTTTGAGATTTTTGTCTAACAGATATAACATCGCCAACCTTTACTAGAAAAGATGGTATGTTAGTTGAGATTCCGTTAACCAGTAAATGCTTATGACCTACAAGCTGTCTTGCGGCTCTTTGACTAGGAGCAAATCCTAAACGATATGCAAGTGTGTCAAGTCTACACTCTAGTCTGATGATAAGGTTTTCACCTGTGATTCCCGTATCCTTTTTAGCTTTGTCATAAGTATTTCTGAATTGTTTTTCCAATAATCCGAAAATATATTTTGCCTTTTGCTTTTCTCTAAGCTGCATAGCATATTCTGATAATCTTTTTCTTCTTCCATCTGCTCCGTGCTGTCCTGGTGCATAAGGTTTTTTCAGAAGAATTTTATCATATTTCGGACTACCAAAGATGTTTTCTCCATACTTTCTAGTAATCTTTCCCCTAGGAGTTAAATTTCTTGCCATAGTTCAATTCTCCGATACTTATTAAATTCTTCTTTTTTACTTAGGTCTACAACCATTATGTGGAACTGGTGTAATATCTTTAATAGAAAGGATCTCTAATCCGGCTGCGCTCAGAGATCTAATTGAAGATTCTCTTCCTGAGCCAGGACCCTTAACTATTACATGAACTTTTTTAAGTCCTAGATTAATTGCTTCTTTAGCAATTTGTTCACTAGCTTGTGTTGCAACAAAACTACTGTTCTTTTTAGAACCTTTAGTAAATTTACCACCACTAGACCAATTTATGATATTTCCGTAGCTGTCGGATAGGCATATGATCGTGTTATTAAAAGTTGCTTTAATATGCGCTACACCTATCGGTTCTACTTTCTCTTTCTTTTTTAGCTTTTTTCTTTTTTTTGCTACTGCCAAGTTGCCCTCCCTTGAGCAAAATAATTAAGTCTATAATTTCTTCTTTTTAATAGCCATTTTCTTCTTACCTTTTCTGGTACGAGCATTAGTTTTTGTTCTCTGCCCATTTACAGGCAAACCCTTTCTATGACGAACGCCTCTGTAATTACCAATATCCATCAATCTTTTGATAGCTATTTTTGTTTGAGTTCTTAAAGTACCTTCAATAACATACTCATCGGTAATTGTCTTTCTGATAACATCAATTTCTTCTTCTGTCAAATCCTTGATCTTCTTGTCATAATTAATCTTCAAATTGTCAAGAATTTCTTTTGAAGTTGAACGTCCTATACCATAGATATAAGTTAATCCTATCTCTACTCTTTTATTCGTAGGTAGATCTACACCAGCTATACGAGCCAAATTGTTCCTCCTTAGCCTTGTCTTTGCTTATGTCTTTTTGTTTTACAGATCACACGTACTACACCATGTCTTTTAATGATCTTGCAGTGTTCACATATTTTTTTTACAGATGCTCTGACTTTCATTATAATACTCCCGAATCATTTGTTCCTGTAAGTTATTCTTCCCTTTGTGAGATCATATGGAGACATTTCAACCTTTACTTTATCTCCAGGAACCATTTTTATATAGAACATTCTCATCTTACCTGATACATGCGCAGTGATCACATGTCCATTTTCTAGTTCTACTTTAAATGTTGCATTTGGTAATGCTTCTTTAATCACACCATCTACTTTTATTGAGGATTCTTTTGCCATAATATTATGGAACCTTCTTTTCTTTTATGTATTTAGTTAGTTCTTCGTATATATCGGCAATTTTACCGACACCATTCATATTAATCATTATCCCCTTTTGTGAATAGTGAGCAATTAAAGGCTTGGTATTCTTGTCGTAAACATCTAATCGGTTTCTGACAACATCTTCTTTGTCGTCATCTCTGATAATTATCTCTCCACCACAACTATCGCAATTTTCACCTTTAGGAGGGTTAGATATCATGTTGTAACCTTTACCGCAACCGCGACAAACTCTCCTTGAGCTTAGCCTTGATATAATTATATCAAACGGAACATCAATGTTTACAACCAAATTTAACTTCTTTCCTCGTTCTTTTAGTAGATTTTCCAATAATTTTGTTTGCTCAATATTTCTTGGAAAGCCGTCGAATATTACACCACTATCACAATCATGCTTTTTGATTCTTTCGGATAATAGTTTAAGTACAAGTTCATCTCGTACCAGCTCTCCTCTTTCCATATTGTCTTTTGCCTTAATACCAATATCGGTATTATTACTAACAGCATCCCTGAGAAGATCACCTGTTGAAACTTGAACTATACCATACTCTTTTTCAAGTAACTCAGCTTGACTTCCCTTTCCACTACCTGGAGCTCCTAATAATAAGAAATTCATTATCTTCTACCCTTTAATTTTCCAGTTTTCAAGAAACCATCGTAATGGTGCATCAAAAGGAAAGATTCGATTTGCTGCAAAGTATCAAGACCAACACCTACTAAAATAATCAAACTTGTTCCACCAAAAAATGCAGCAAGATTATATGAAACAGCAGGATATATCTTCATTACTATATTAGGCATAATTGCAATTAAACCTAAAAACATCGCTCCAGGTAAAGATATCTTTGAAACTACAGCATCAATATAATCAGCTGTATTTTTTCCTGGCTTAACACCCGGTATAAATCCACCACTTTGCTTTAAGTTATTTGCAACATCATCAGGATTGAAAGTAATAGCAGTATAGAAATACGTAAAGAAAATAATTACAAGCATATATATTCCCATATATGAATATGAGCTATAGTCAAACAATCTAATGATCCATTCCCTTGCAATAGATTCTTCTGGTAAGAATTGAGCAAAAGTATTAGGAAAGAACATAATAGATTGAGCAAATATAATCGGCATAACTCCTGCCATATTCAATCTCAAAGGAATATGAGATACTTGATTTGCAGATGACCTTCCGGCAACCTGTCTTTTAGCGTAATGTACACTAACTTTCCTAACTGCCTGAGTAAGAAGAACAACTGCTGAAATAGCTCCCAGCATTCCTACCCATAATATTAATTCTACTACAATTTCTCTATTCCCATTTTGCAGTTGAACAAACTCTTCAATAACTGCCATTGGAAATCTAGCTATAATACCCAAAGTAATTATTAGGGATATTCCACTTCCAATACCTTTATTTGTGATCTGCTCACCTAGCCACATCAACAATATTGTTCCTGTTGCTAAAGTTAACATAGTCATCAGGTAGAAACCCATTGACGGATTAGGTACAACTAATCCTCTTTCAGAATTCATACTAACTAAAAATTTAGCAACTCCCCAACCTTGAGCACCAGCTAAAAATACGGTAGCATACCTTGTATATTGAGTAATTTTTCTTCTACCATCTTCATCTCTCTGCATTTTAGATATCGTAGGAAATACTGATCCTAAAAGCTGTATGATAATTGATGCTGATATGTAAGGCATTATTCCAAGTGCAAAAATTGCAGCTTTTTTAAACGCACCACCTGTGAACATATCGAACATACCAAATAGAGAGTTTTGAGCTTGAGCAAAATAATCACCCAACACACCTAGATTAATACCAGGTAAAGGTATATGAGCTCCAACTCTACAGATGAATAGTATTCCTAAAGTAAAAAGGATCTTCTTCCTTAATTCAGGAATTTTCATTATTTTTTGAAGTTTATCAATCATAATTTAACCACTTTACCTTTGGCTTCAGTTATTTTTTCCTCTGCGGACTTACTAAATGCATTTGCTTGAACTTCAATACTCTTTGAAAGAGTTCCATTACCTAAAATCTTTACAGGCATGTTTGCTTTAATAAGACCATTTTTTAACAAGATACCAGGTGTTACAAGTTTTTCGCTCAGATTTTCTAATGAACTAACATTAACAGTAGTATATTCAACTCTGAATTTATTCTTGAAACCTCTTTTAGGTAATCTTCTAGTTAAAGGAGTCTGTCCACCTTCACTATATAAAGATCTACTATAACCGGATCTTGATTTTTGTCCGTTTTCTCCTCTACCTGCAGTCTTACCGTTTCCGGATCCCTGCCCTCTACCTACTCTATGCTTTTTCTTAATTGATCCTTTTGCAGGTCTTAGTTCGTTTATTTTCATCTTAATACTTCCAAGTTAAATTTCTTCTATTCGAACCATATGCTTCACTTTAAAAAGCATTCCTCTAATTTCAGGAGTGTCTTTAAATTCTTTTGAAAAATTAAGTTTTCTCAAACCTAAAGCTTCAGTAGTTCTTTTAGTACCTTTTTTTTGACCAATCAAGCTTTTTACTAAAGTTGCTTTAATCATTTTATCAGACATTTCTTCCTCTTAAGTGCAAATTTTAATTATAAAGCTTTTCTTTACT
>JAQIDB010000095.1 GCA_027858225.1 Candidatus Delongbacteria bacterium | reverse complement strand
CGTCGCCTGTATGGTCGATGATCTGGTAAAAGGATCTGAGCCGAGGAACCGTATGAGGGAAATCTTCACGTACGGAACTGTGGGGGGGGCGCCGGGTAACCGGTGCTTCTACCCGGATGCGGACAAGCCGCAGATTTTTCAGTTGTATAAAAGGCATCTATCTGAGGAAATGGCGGTGTTTGTGATTTTAATCGAAATTATAGCGGCAATAGTGACAGCAGTACTTGCTTTCATGTGGGTACGCGATCCAGCCGGAAACTACGAACCATGGACTGTCATTTGTGGTGTTGTATTTGCTGTAACAGAGATTTGTCGGCGGATACGGACTCCATCCAAGGTTGAACCTGAGTCGCTATCGAAATCGGAAGAGCTTATCCGATGGATTCAATCATACGGGCATGAAAAGCCCCTCAGTCAAGTTCTGCCACGTGCACTTCAGCTATCTCAGCTTCTGAGCCTCTCGGATTTTGAACACTGGGTTAGAATGGAGTTGCTTGGCTATACCCAAGAAGGAGGTATGACCGAACAGGATACTGTCCCAGAGTACCGGGAGATTACTGGTCGCTATATGGACAACTATAATCGAATGCTTCAGGTACAGACAGATAATGATTTTGTTAACGGCTATCGTTTTAGATATGGTGTACGGCAGCTTGAGGAGTTTGCTAAGAAAGAGAAGATGCAGAACATTCGAGACGAAGGCTTTATCGAAATTTTACGCCGTGAATTAAATGTGGACGTTTGTAGATTTTGTTTTAGCCCCACAGAAATCGTAGGTGTTCTGGATCGTATTCGCAATCACTTGATTGAGAAAATTAACAATATTAAGCTGAACGTAGATTAACAGGTCAAAAGATAAGCAACCCAACAAATTAATCCAACAGAAAGTCAGGGCGGGGCGCGCGTGCTAAGTTGAAATTGTGTATTACCCTGCTTTCTGCTGATTATAGTGTTGGACGTCAGGAGAATATTTAATGGATATTGGTTATTTTTTTAACAAACGGATCGAATTTATTCGCCAATTTTATAATACAGCCTCTGCTCCTTACATAGAACGGAAACGAAAGATTGAGGCAGAAGAGGAACCATTCATTCCGCCTTACAGTGAAGATGGGGAACCCCCCTTTATTGATGAATGGATAGAGGGGAAGAGTCACTTCAAGTTCTCGCTTATTCTTGCGTCTCAATGCTCGCAGCTGCGCTTCATCTCTACTTTGAGACGTGGATAAAACAAAGTAGATGTCCTGTTGATGAGTCACTAAAGAAATCTGTTTTCAAGAAAAAAGGTTGGCTTTCTGGATACAAAGCACATTTTACCCAACAATTTATAATCGAATTTGACGCCACTCCAATCAATTATTCCTTGCTTGAAGAAGTTATTCTTGCGCGCAACTGCATCCAGCACCCACATTCCATCACCAGCCCAAAAACGCAGTATGCAAAATCGGACCTCAAGAAAATACGGCATCCATTTTTCGTCGATGATAGGGAAACAACTTTATCTCTGGATGTTACAGAAAACGATAGAGCATGGTTTTTTCCACCTACTCTTCACGTTACCAATGATCAGTTAATAGCTGCAATCTCAGAAGTCGAACGATTTGCCAATTGGTTCGAAGTTGAGATTGAGAAAAAAGTTTATGAGAGATATACGTCCAACACATAAATGCAAGGGATTCAATAAGTTGTGCCCCTGATTTCAGCGTTCTATAGAAATAAAGGAGGAGAGAGAATGAAAACAGTTACAAAGAGTGTCGTCACTGTATTGTTCATTTTAGCATTTTCAGGAATATGCTCTGCTGACGATTTCACTTTTAGAAAAACAAAATGGGGGATGACACCTGCTGAGGTAAAGGTGTCAGAACCATTGAAAATAGCGGAGGAAAGTGAAGGATTCATCGGTTACAAAACATCAGTAATAGGGAAAAACGTTTTTGTCGTTTATTTTTTCATTGACAACCAACTTACACGAGCAAGGTATGTTTTGGTTGATTCCCACTCAAACAAAACTGATTTCATAACCGACTATGAAGATTTTAAAAAAATACTAATAAAAAAGTATGGAAATCCTGCCAAAGACGAATCGTTTTGGAAAAACGATTTATACAAAAACGATTATTCAGATTGGGGTACAGCAATAAGCCTGGGTCATCTGATTTATTTTTCAACTTGGAGTACAAGCAATACGGAAATAAACAATATGCTTATGGGAGAAAATTATGACATATCTTGTATTGTTGAATACAGTAGCAAAAACTTAAAAAAAATTGAGAAGAAAGCCCAAGAGAAGAAGGCACTTGAGGCATTTTGAGGAAATTATTATGTCAAAAAATGTGACCATAATTTTATTTTCAGTCTTTCTGTTATTTGGTTGTTCTAATTTTCCATCAACAGAAGAGATTGATAGTGACCTGAAAACAATTGATACAGAAATAAATGATGCACAAAAAACACTTGAAGAATACTCAGGGGGAGTATTTTCAATATTGGCAAATGTTCGCTTGCAAACCCTGAAAACAACAAGATCAATGCTTGCACAAAAGAAAAATGGGTTCCGCCGCTATATTCCTCTTTCTTACTCAATCGATGGGAAAGAATATACCCCTCCAGAAAACAAAGAGATTCTACTCCAAGAACTCACCGATGACCTGAAGGACCTTCAACAGAATTTGTCAAAAGCAGAAGATGAGAGTGCCAAGTATGGCGGTGGTCTTCTTGGGGTCCTATCACTCACGCAGGTGGCGACCGTTGAAAACTCCATTGCATTTCTCAACCAAAAACGGTTACTCCTTAAACATGATATCCCCTATTATGAAATCGTTCCGGCTCCATCAGGCAAAAGCAAGCCAGGCTTTACGCCAACTCCAGGGAAGGATATCGACAAATTTTAATAAGTTAAGCCATCTCCTACAGCGGGGCTCAAGTAACAGGCCTCCGCTTAAGAGTTCGTTCTTTGCAATAAGTAAAACTAATATTTGATGTAGGTGCGATATGAATGAATTTATTACACTTCAAGTTGAACAGGAATTGTTAATCAAGGTTCTGCAAAAAGCAAAAGAAAAGCGAGGAAATGTTTCAGAACTTATAAGACAATTTTTTAAATGGATTGTTCAGACAGATTCTTCACTTGATTTCATAAGTTTTTCAAACCGGCAACCCGAGCAATCTTTAGATGATTATTTGAAAGAAATAGAAAAGTCAGAAATACAAAAAGTCTGTGATGAAGCAAAATCAAAACAGGAAGCTGCTGAAAAATTAGGGATCACATATAGGTCATTTAGATATAGACTTGATCAACATGGAATGGATTTTAATGATAAGGATTTGTGATTCAATTACTTTATAGAAGAATTGGTATCACATCTTGAATTGTGAATTAGGATTATGGAGGAAGAAAATATATCTCAACAATCCAAATGAAGACGGATAAACCGCTTATTTGGAGTGTTATTCATAGGGTTGTAGTACTTATCAAAGCAGGCTAATTGCCCTTGGAGGAATGAACCTGGAGTCATAGTATCATTTTTTTAAAAGGAGAAACCTGAAAATGATGAAAAGAGCAAAAG
>JAQIDB010000043.1 GCA_027858225.1 Candidatus Delongbacteria bacterium | reverse complement strand
GATAGAATTTCTTTGTATATTATACTAAAATTTAAAGTAGGAATATTCTATCTCAAAACAACCTGTAAAATATCTTCTCTTAGAAGAAATGGATAAGATCAAATCGAAATCTAACTATTTCTCAATTGAATCTGTACGAGATTTCTTGAACTCGAAAAAGAGAACAGTATCAAATCCTACTATTAATAGATACCTATATGATTTCAAAAAAGAAGGAATTATTTTTGATGCAGGTAAAAGCTGGTATTCGTTCTTAGAAAATCCTTTTTCACTTTATTCTGTACCTGTAAAACCTTTTGTTCAAATTATTAAAAAAGGTTTTCCTTTACTACCATTCACCTGCTGGTCAACTCAGCAGTTAAATTCCTTTACTCATCACCTTTTGGCAAAATTTATTATTTTTGTCTATACAGATTCCGATTTTATGAGAAATTTGAGTACTTTTCTCAAAGATAAAGGATACAATGTTTTTGAAAATCCGATTAAATCGGAAATACAAAAACAATTCACAATGACTGAAAACACTATTGTTGTCCGTCCTGCCATTACCAAACAACCAACTTCTCAAAATAATATCTCCCCTATAGAAAAAATTCTTATTGATTTTATTATTGAAAATGAGAAATTAAGCATTATGGATTTATCAGAATCCGAATATGTTATAAAAAGTGTAATTAATTCAGGTAGAATCAACATTTCAGAAATATCCTCATATGCTAAACGCAGAAATGTAGATCTCGCCACAATAATCAACTATATCCAAAATAATATTAATGTGGAGTTAGTTGATTGATGCATGATTTAATAAATTCAAAATGCTTTTCTAGAGAATGGATAATCTCAAAATCAAAAGAATTTTCAGGTGACCCGATATTAATAGAAAAAACAATTCGTGCTTTTGCACTTCTTGGTTGCATTAATCAATTTGAAGAAAATTTTATTTTTAAGGGTGGTACAAGTCTTTTACTTCATCTCCCAAAGATAAAAAGACTTTCAATAGATATTGATATAATCTATGGTGATAATATTGAAATTTTCATTTCAAAATTATCCAACATTCCCAAATCAAGCAATTTTATAAGATTCGATGAAAATGTCAGAGGTCATAGAGGTTTACCAAATCGTAAGCATTTTAAATTCTATTACAATTCAGTAATTTCAGGAAAAGAAGAATCAATTCTATTAGATATTGTACTCGAAGATCCGAATTATATTCCTTTCGTAGAAACGAAACCTATCAAAACCGATCTTTTCGAAGTTAATTCAGAGTTACTAGTAAAATTACCTTCAATCGAAGGATTACTAGGAGACAAACTTACAGCTTTTGCTCCTGGAACAACAGGTGTTCCCTTTGTGACAAAAAACGGTAATTTGATGGTTATGCAGGTTATAAAACAATTGTATGATCTCGGAGAATTATTTGACATTTCTTCTGAATTTAAAAATATCCAAATTGCTTATGACGCTACTTTTGAAAAAGAAAGTGAGTATAGAGGTGCTATATTTACTAAAGAACAAGCTCTCCAAGATACAATTGCAACCTGCCTTAACTTACTGCAAATTCGTATAAAAGGATTTAAGAGAAATCAAATTACAGATCATCTCGATGAAGGCATAAAAAGAATTTCCAGCCATCTTTTAGATGACAATTTCAATGTCGATTCGAAAGCTAAAATCACAGCTTCGAAAGTACTATACATAGCTAGCTCAATAAAAAACGGGAATGCAATTAATTTTAATACCGATAAATACAGCGAAGATAAGTTCTCAATATTGGAAGAAATAACTTTACCGAAACCATATGAAAGACTGAATAGATTAAAACCTATCTTACCAGAAGCGTTTTATTATATCTGGAAAGCGGTAGAAGAATAAAAAGAATCAATTGGCTCATTTAAAAAGCGTAGATAATTGCGACATCCTACAACATTGGCAAAATATCAATGGGTTACTTAGATATTCAACTCGCTCTGTCCCACTGCTTTTTGCCATGACCGTTAGCCCTAATTAATTTTTCTTTTTAAAACAATCCCTATGTGTCAATTTAATAGATATAAAAAAATAGGTGGTTTTGATGCCACCTCTAGTATATTGTATTCAGTTTTACTGAGACTATTTCGTAAGTATCATTTTTTTTGTAATACTCATTCCGTTTGCTTCAAGTGTATAGAAATACATACCTGAGTTGTAGTTACTTGCATCGAAATTAACAGTATGCAATCCTGCTTCCTTATTTCCGTTTACAAGTTTGGAAACAATCTGTCCGTTAATGTTATAGACATTTAATTTCACTTTACTTTCTATTGGTAAAGCAAATCTTATTTCAGTAGTTGGGTTGAAAGGATTAGGATAATTTTGATATAATAAAAATTCTGTTGGTAACGCAGATTCTACAATATCAGTTTTCTCTCCATCCTCATCCCCGCCAGTCAACTTAGCAAGTAGATTGCTAATACTTGAAGAATGATCTGTTGATTTGCCCTTGTTCCCGGCATTCTTCATCATATTCGCAATTGCGATATCAATGTCTGATAATGCTTTTTCTTCATCCGTAGTTGCTTCTGATTTCATCTCTTCTGCTAAAGCAATAGCTTCATCATACTTTTTATCTTTTATCTTCGTTGAAATTTTCATTTGTTTAAAGAATTTCTTATTTGTTATTTCTTCCGATGCTATAGCTTCATCATAAGTACTGAATAACTGTTCTAACGGTTCAGCAACTTCTTCATAAACATATGGCAATCTTGCTGTTGCAACATAATATTCCTCACTATCAGGATATTTTTCAATGATTTTCTCATATAGCTTGATAGATGGTGTATACTTATCATCCAGTTCAAGTCTCATTGCATTGTAAAGAAGAGTCGATTCTGTACTTGGTGGTTCATTTGAACTAAGATTAGTAGCAGGATATGGTCCGTCTTCAGTAAATCGTTCTGAACCATAAGGATTATAATCTATCGAGTAACCGGTATCATCTCCAAAAGGATTATAATCAAAAGAGAAGAAATACCCCCAATTTTCATCAAGTATTAATGGATATCCCCAATAGTTCATTTCTGCAGAAACAACAACCTTATTTATATATTGTTCCCCTATTACAGGTTGAAATATTCCTTTGATACAAGGTATAGTAGGTAAAGTACCATTTGCTCCAGAATAAACATTATTGTAACCGTTAGTCATATAAATACCAGCTGAGTATCTCATATAGATCTGTGAACGAGCATAAAACAAACTATTAATACCATTGTTTATTATGTCGTTATTTCTGCTTGCTGAGGGTTGTGGTGATGGAGCAGTCTCTTTGCTAACTAAATTAACTAATGTTGGTTTCGAACCATTCCCGGTAATATACAGTCCATTGTTAATGTTATTAGAGATTGTATTTTTAGCCAAATTTGCTGTAGAAGATACGAGTTTTATACCAATGCCATAATTGAAAACTTCATTACCAGTTATCGGTTTATTACAATAAGTTAGAGAAATACCTGAGCCGATACCTTTGCCGTAAAAGTGATTATAATCTAAGATATATTTATTGCGATGAACAATTGATACACCATTTTCACAGTCAGTAAATGAAGAATTTGTAATCTCGATATTCGGACTTTCTGGATCTTCAGAATCTTCGTCACCTGAACCTTCTGCATATAAACCACAAACTGCATTATTGATAGTTGTATTTGATAAAGTAACACTACTCCCCATTTCGGCAATAATACCTTGCCAAGTATCTACTCCTGTAAAATTACTGCCTTCACCTGCTGTTAAAATACCTCCATTTTCTACGATTATCTTCGCTCCCAGATATGCTTCAATTTCTGAGTTTGGATCTAGAATTAACTGCCCTCCATCTCCTACTATCAATTCTGAATTCTGCATGATTTTTAGCACTTCTCCTGATCCAATAGTAAGAGTATAATTCTCCGGCAATCTGACACTTCCTTGCACTATGTTATTCTCTATTGACTTACTGATCTTGAATAATTTTGCATCGCAGGCTTCAAGTCGTATTCTCTCACAAAAAGTATCACCTTTATAATCATCTGTAAATATTTCTGTTAGCTTTACTAGTCCGTTAAAGTTGATTTCAAATTCAACATAATCATCATAATAATTTTTATTTAATAGCCAGAAATAATCATTACCTTCACTATCTTTCATGAAAGATATCGCTATTTGATCTGAAGGTGATCCTTCCTCCCATTCAAATGTGTTTACAATGTCAAAATATTTCTGAGCTGTTAAATCTGCTTGAAAATCCAACCAATCACATTCATCCAAGATTTTAAAAGTATAATTATATCCATCAGATATAGTGGATTCTAAAGCTTGATGATAAGAATTCATATATGTAAGATCCAAAATCACATCCTGATGATCTATTATTTTCTTATGGTAATCACCAAGATGGTCTTTTACACTTTGGTCAGTTCTTACATGCCATGAACTATAACCAAGTATATAATCATTTGGCGCATATTCTACTTCCCAATAACTTAATCCTTTAGCTCCATGAAAAAGAGGAATATTGTTGGCAAAATCATATTGTTTTGCGGTCTTTGTTGACCAAACACTATTTCTCCACATCTGCCAGGTTGCCACTACTGGTATGTAATCAAGATTATGTATTCGAGAAGCTTTTGCAAAACTTTGATTATGATAAAAAATATATTCAACACCTGGTTCAAACGCTCCATAATCTAATGAGTGAGTAGCACCATCTGACCATACAAAATAATCAGAAACTAGATATGAAGGTTTGCACTGTTCTATATATGGATTTAACCATTCGTCAAAAAATTCATCACAAGTATAATGAGTTTCGTAATAATTATGACTTCCTTGATCATCTGTATAATATCTCCAAATAGGAACCCACAATGGCAATACATCAATATATCTATCTTTATTGGAATGTGCTATAAGATTATCCGAAACTTGTTCTATAAAATCAAACTGAGTAGTGTAAACACCTGGTTCCCATTCAGGTTCATCTATTATATGATGGCCTATAATAGCAGGATGCCCATCCCAATATTTAATTGCATCTACTATCTTGTTGCTATCATAATCCCAATCACCCAAATCTACTTCTGGAGCTGTTAGTACAACATCTAATCCACGTTCAAGTGCACGATCAAGAAAACTTCTATCTGGTTTAATTGGATCAGATACTTCTTGGAGTGTTCTTCTTTGCAATTGATAACAAGGCATGATTGTATTAAAATTATATTTTACTATTTCATCTAAATACTTACCATCGTTTCCAATTGACAAATCATTATAAACTAATACTTCTGGTGAATCATACGAATAAGATACATTGTTAAAATCATTAGTGTACATACAGATCATAAATTTCTTTGGCTCAGTAATTTCTATACACTCATAGCATATACCGAAATTTTTACCATTTTCTGATTCATTACGAGCTTCCACTCTAAAATAATGTGTTTCACCTTTATGTGCAGAAATATTATCAATTTTTGAAAAATTATCCTCCCCACTATTATCGTCCATATCAGGATAACTTGAATATGTATCGTCTGTTTTCCAATATTTAAGCACAGTATCTGCATCATCATCATACTTAAAAGTATATACTTCATAATTACCATCTTTAGGAAAAGTTAATTTATAGTTCACATAATTACAACCTGAATTGTCACCTTGCATATGGCTAGTAAAATTATATATTTTCTCATTAGGTGAGTCTTTAACATCTGGTGTTAATATCTTCGGTGTGGGGTCAGGTGGTGGAGTCTCATCCTGTGAGTAAATTAATGAATTCCAGCTAATGCATTGGAATATTGTCACTCCAATTATAAAAATAATACTTTTCTTCAACTTTAACCTCCTAGCTGTTACTTAGCTCTAATAGTCTGTACATCACGATTCTTTTCATTGCATTACTATTTCAACAATATCATTTTCTTAGAAGTAATAGTATTAGCTGTTTTCAATGAATAAAAATATATACCGCTATTCAAATTTGCAGCGTTAAATTCTACTGAATATTTGCCCGTATTCTGCTTTTGATTAACCAATAACTTAACCAATTCACCTTTAATATTAAAAATTTCAAGCTTTACATTATTAAAATACCCATTTGGTAAAATATATGATATTTTCGTAGTTGGATTAAAAGGATTCGGGTAATTCTGTTCCAATTCTAAATTATTAACTAATAATTGTTCATTACTAATACCTACGTATATATTTCTATAAAATCTTGGGAAGGGTGAAGGTCCATGGTTTTCGTAGGATAAATTCCAGATGTCATCGAAATCCCAATCTACAAATGTACTATCATTATAATTACTCATATCAATTCTACCTTCACCATAAGCTGATTCACTCTGTCCACTTGTATTTATAGACCAGTAAGAATGAATGACAGATGTTGAATCCCCTGCTCCTACTAATCCTCCAATAAAATAATCCCCGGTTACATTTCCAACAGAATGACAGTTTAATATACTTGAATTGTTAACCAATCCAATAAAACCACCGACTGAATTATTGCCTTCAATGTCTGATGTAGAGTAACAATTCGAAATTGATGATTTACAATTACCAATCAATCCTCCGACATTACCTATCCCCGATACTTCTCCAGCAGGTAATCCCCACCAAATATCTGAACAACCAACTGATACAGAATCACCTACTGAGAAGCCTATCAATCCTCCAATATTGTTATCTAATCCAGTTATTTTACATGATGCAGCTGAACAATTGATTATTTTTGAATTTTTACTACTCCCAGCCAATGAGCCACATGAATTTTTACCTAAGATTTCACCTAATATTACTTGCACATTCACTATTGATGCATTTTGAATTACTCCAAATAAACCAGCGTTATTTAATAATGTATCATTTATTACGAGATGCAATATTTCAGAATAATAGTCATAACCATTCCATTGTCGATCAATTTCAACTTCATAATTCCCCATAAAAGGCAACGTATCATCTCCAATTGGCTTCCAACCTGTGCCATTATTCCACGGTGCAACTCCAAGATCAATATTTTCTATTTGAAGAAAGTATTGATCCGCATGTTCTTCTCCTATATAATATCTGATACTATCTAGGTTTGAAGCCGTTCTGATAAGCCATGGGTCTTCTTCTGTTCCAGTTCCACCAGCAAACTGCGAAAATACAATTAATTGTAAAAACAAAATGAATAACAAAATTTTAAGTTTACTTAACATAACTACCTCCAAAAAGTTGGCATTTGGTATATTTCAAGTATTTTTTAACTTCGTGAACCTTAACCTTATTTAATATAGTACTATAATGTTGTATAATCAAACATTTTCTTTTTTATAATGAGAAATATTCTTAAATTGACACATAGGGATTGTAGAACTAATTCTTAAGAGAAAGAAAAATGAAAAAGGGCTAACATTGGCAAAATATTAATGGGTTACTTGGATATTTGACTCGCTCTTCCCCACTACTTTTTGCCATGACCGTTAACCCTAATTAATTTTTCTTTTTAAAACAATCCCTATGTGTCAATTTAAAGGTATATAAAAAGAGGTGGTTTTGATGCCACCTCTAATGAATTGTATTTTAGTTTTACTGAGACTATTTCGTTAAAATCATTTTCTTTGTGATACTCATTCCATTTGCTTCAAGAGTATAGAAGTACATACCTGAATTATAATTACTTGCATCAAAATTAACTGTATGAATTCCTGCCTCTTTATTTCCATTTACAAGCTCAGAGACTATTTGTCCATTAATGTTGTAAACATTTAGTTTTACATCACTCGCTGTAGACAATGCAAATTTAATTTCAGTCGTTGGGTTGAAAGGATTTGGATAGTTCTGATATAAAGCAAATCCAGAAGGTAATTGAGTTGAATTATCAGTTTGAACATTTGGTTCAGTTCTGACAGACCCTCCCTTTCCTTTATCTTGATCTGCTAATTTCATCATTCTGGCTATTCTAATATCTTTTTCTGCAAGCTTCTCTTCTTCTTCTGTTTCTGATGAAGCAAGCATCTCTTCAGATAAAAGTATTGCTTCATCATAATTCCTGCTGAGAATATGAGTAATAACTTTCATTTCTTTGAAGAAACTCTTATCATCTTTCACGCCTAACTCTGACAATTTATTATCGTACAGTGTTATCAAGCTACCTAAATCTATTCCTAATGCTTTGTAATTTTTAGGTAACTTAGTATAAGCAACAACTGCCTCATCTGACTCTGGATATTCTGATATCACAGTTTCATAATCTACTTTGGCAGCATCAAGATTTCCTTCAAGTTCATTGCCAATTGCACTGTACAATCTTTCTTTAGGTCCAGGTACCGGCTCAGGTTCAGGATCAGGATTAACAGGTATTGGATAAGTTCTTTCACCATATGGGTCATAGTAAATATGATGAATTGATGAAAGGTCAAAGAAACCACTTGATGGTCTCCTTGAACCCCAGTAGTTATTTTCAGCCAAAATATCATAATAACTGTATAATTCTCGACTTTTTCTTGACCCTTTTATTGTTGACTTTGCCAATATACATGGCACATCAGGTTGCACATCAATAGGTTCAGAATATACATTATTTAACCCGTCTCTCATATAAATCATACCATTTAATTCCAAGAATATTTGAGCACTATTTTCATACAATGTAATATCACCGTTATTTTTGATATTATTATTTGAAGGTGGATAGTATGCTTCAGGTGCTATTAACTGAGGACGTGAATTATATCCTTCTACATAAAGTCCATTAACAAGATTATTCCTAATCATATTCAATTGAACTACAGGACTTGAAGAAGTTATGTGCATTCCTTTTTCATAGTTAGTTATGGAATTTCTTTGTATTAGACCTGATGATTGAACTAATTCAATTCCATTTCCTAAACCAATTCCTTCAAAAGAATTATTGTACATTGTGTAATCATTACAGCTTTCAAGTTTAACTCCATTATTACAATTCTTGAAAATACACTTTTCTATTAAAATATTAGATGCTAGTGACGACAATAATGTTTCAGCACCGTTAAACTCTGTATTTTTTAATTCAATGGTATTGTCATAAACAGAAGTAATACCTTTCCAAGTTCCTGTTTCTGACATATAAGCTATTTTAGTATTACCAATATAAACACCATTTGTATGTATTTGTCCACCTTTTTCAATTATTATTTCAGATCCTTCATATACTTCTATTGCTGCTCCATCTTCCAAAACTAAATCGGAAACTTCATGAACAATAAATGTTGAACCTGACAATATTTTTAATTTACCGCCATTTTGTACAATCAATTTTGCTTTGTCATCCAAATGTGCTATGGAATTTTCCTGAACTTCGATCGTACCGCTGTTATTAACTTCAAGATTACCGTTTATCTTTGAACCGTCAAACATTTTTAAACTTGATCCGTTTTCAAGATTGAAATAAGACATCTCGTGCAGGTCATTTTGATATGCATCAACCATAACATCTTGCATAATGTCCATTGAAGAATTTTCTTCTAATGTTAATTTTGCATTTTCATCAAAAGTAAGTTGTGATTCGTAAGTTACTTTTAGATTACTGTTAGGTTTAATATGCATGTCTGTTTCTGGTACTAATGTATAATTTGAGCCTGAATATAACTCTAAAGTAACTTCTTCTCCAATAGTGAATTGCTCACCAAAATAACCATAACCTTCAAACTCATAAAGTTGAGTTTTTAATGCAGGATCTAAATAAGTGTTAACCAATGGATTTGACCAGTAGTTTTTATAGATAGTTATGTCAGCAAAATCACCTACTATATTATCAATAAAAACACCTAGGTGCTGATCAACTTGTTTGTACGAGCAAGAACTCGGTCTTGTTGAAGGAGTGAATTTATTAAGATTAGTGTCATTAAAAAAATCTGATGGTAAACTTGCATGCCTTGATGTTCCAAGATAAGCTGTTTCTCCACCTTCTGAATCATAATGACTTGAAACTACATCATCCATCCAGTCATTTACATCTTTACCGTCATAAAACAATCCGTTAATATCCGGATTTGTGTAACAAAGTGTCGAATCCCTATATGGGTTTCCATTCTCATCAGAAATAGGATAAGGAGTTGCTGATTCAATGTCTATTATAGGTTTATAACTGTAATATTGTGTGTTTTCAATTAACATATCAGGATAAAATGCAGGATCATATTTGTATTTATAGCAGTTTATTATATGTGAAATTAATACTCCTTTACTTTCGTGGTCATATTCTACTCCACCAATATTATCAAAATCAGTACCGTCCCTTAATTCTATCAGAAAATTCTGAGATTCTACATTCATAAATACTCTACTGCTGGTTATTTCATCGACTTCCATCATATCAGTTGTTATCGGAATTATGATACCACTTTTAATATCAGATGAATAATCCGATCCTGAGAGAATCTGTCTAACATTCCTGATAGTTTGTTCGCATTTATTATTTGTAAAATGAAGATCATGATCTTCTTCATTTAAAATTGCAAAGTCGGTTGAGTCAAGATATGTCTGATGTATCATATCCCAAGTATGAACAGGTGCAAGTCCGTAAAGGCTGTAAGGTGCACCCATCATGCCGTTGTGGAACATTAGGTCATAAGGGGGTGCTGTACATTTTGTAAGTCCCATGAACTTACCGTCAATCCTACCACCGTAATAAATCGATTCGTCATTACCTCTATCTCCAAGTCGCATAAGCATATGACCGATTTCGTGCACCATAATATACAATACCTGATTCAGGTTGGAATAAGGATCCATCAATGTTACAGTACGGAATTTTAGTTCTGTAACTTGTTCTTCATCATCATTATAATATGTAAAATTCTGTGGATCACCATTACCGTCAGAACCTTTGAAAATTGATCTTGGATAGAAAAAGTTAAGGTTGTCCTTTAAATAGCCGTCTGATGTCAATGAATCGGGATAATAAACAAGTGCTGTATCTATCACTGCCTGACTGACCCTTCTAAATACTTCTTCCGGACTGGGTGAAGATCCTCCTGATTCGTAAAAATATGTTTCTTTTTCAGGCATACGCCATAGACCATCGGGATCATTAGGATTTGTGTAATAGACAACTTTTGCAGTTAATGCTTCTTTAGTTACTGTATTAAGATAATCTTGGACCGCCGGTTTGAAAAGTTCATAAAACGATAATGTCTCGTTGTCCTCGATATATTCCGCTATCATCTGCCCGTTCGGCATTCTGAACATTGCAGGTGCGGTAGGATCAGTAACATCTAAGCTATTAATAACCATCTTAGGATCGGCATCATCTTTAAATGTAGCAAAAAAGATAGGCAATTCTACATGCCCTTTTATAGGTTCAGGTCTCAATGCTTTAGATGCTTTTTCAGTTTCTTCTTTAGTAGTAATATTTTGGGAAAATAGAACTACAGTCAGAATAAAAATTACCGATACAATTATTTTTCTCATTTACATGTCTCCCTTAATTTAAGTTTATTAATTTGGGACATGCCGAAAAATATATTATCTTACTATTGGGTGATAGAGATAATGTCTTAATCGGCATGTCTTTATTGATGCCGGTTGTTAAAACTGTATTTATTATGGTGCTTGCGACCGGTATTTTGTTTTATATTCACTTTTCATTTTTTACATCACTCCTCTTTTATTTTTACTTTAACTTTCGTTGTTTTACATAATCTGTCATTGCGAACACCACTGGTGTGTGGCAATCTTGCTTTGCATTTGTTTTGTAATATTCGTGCTTGACACGGATATCCATTTTAGTTCGGGAACAGTTTGAAACAGTTCCCTACTTCAAATATATCATTTTCCTATTATCAACCATTTTACCATCTATACTTAACTGATAATAATAAACACCCGAATTAAACCTACTTCCATCAAATATCACCGAATGTCTACCTTTTCCCACTTTATTATTGACAAGCTCTGACACCTTCTGGCCTTGTGTATTAAATACACTTATTTTAACATCAGATATACTCTTTAAACTATAATCAATCCTCGTCATGTTATTAAACGGATTAGGATAGTTCTGAGCCAACTCATAATTGTCAATTGTAAATTGTCCATTGTCCATTATCCCTACCTCCCCATATTCATTCAGCTTCATTATATACGATAATGGAGGTCCTAAATTTCCACCTACTATATAACCACCATCAAAAGTCTGATGTATTTCATATGGCCAATTACTATCATATTTTGTGTTTTTTCTTGAAACAGTAGTCCATAGAGAATCACCGTTCTGATCAAATTTCATGATCTTCCATTGTTCTTCAATATCATTACACTGGTATAATCCTGCAACTATAAAATTATCATCAATTGTTTTATCTATTGTACGAAATACCCCACAATTGTAAATATCATAATTATACAATTTCGCCCAAAGTGAATCACCATATTGATTAAGTTTTTATGTAAAAGCCTTACCTGCGATACCACAACATACTATTTCTCCGTTAATATCCTCAACTATATCTGTTATACTTGTCCCTACAGGTGCTACAACATATTTCTTTTCCCACTGTACTACTCCAGATTGGTCTATTTTTATGATAATACCGTTTGATACAGAGTCCTCCGTATTATCTAACCTACCAGCAAATATATATTGATAATCACTGGATATAAGTACCGATCTAAAAGAAGACCAACTTCCCCTTTTTCTCGTCAATGTCCATAAAGAATCTCCATTTGCATCTACTTTCAATAAAGATGCAGCACGTACCGAATCATTTATACTCTCTGATCCTGCAATTATATAACCACCATCAGGTGTTTCTTTAATATCAGCACCTTCGGAATCTCCGGCCCCGTAGAATTTCTGCCATAATAGATTTCCATCTTTATCGAATTTTAATATCATTATTGAATAATTCTGCGCACCATAATATTCAGAAAGCCCTACAGCTATAAAATCACCATTTGAGTTTTCTATTATAGAGTTTATTGAAGAAAGATAAGAATCCACCAAGCAGTAACCTTTATCCCATATTACTTCACCATGCTTATCAAGTCTAAGAAGCCTACCGTGTATCATATGCCAATCCTGACTAAGCTCATAATAATAGTAACCGGCAGCTATATATCCTGAATCGGCTGTCTGTTTTATGCTACGGATTTCATCTCCGTCATCAGTTCTATACCAGTCTTCCCAAGTTACCATATCACCACGAGCAAGTAAAAATATGGTGGTTATCAGTATTATAAATATTGTAATTTTAGTTTTCATAGAATACCTCGATTTTAAAATTATCATAGATTACTTCGATAATTTAGAATTTTCTATATGTTTGAAAGAGTATATTTTTTTTACATTCCCTTAATTACTTTTACTTTCAGCTATCATCAACGACTTATTAAGTCTTTACATTCACTTCATCAATATTTTACATCTTAAAAAAATAGAGCATACCTAATACACTCATTGCATATATAAAGGAAAAAAATAAATCAAATGTCAAGCTTTAAAATAATTATTTCCAGAAGAGAATTATACTAATTTGTGAATTTTACTAATAGATACAATGCTATTTCATACGATTATTAGTCTAATTATTCTCTTTACAATAGACAGATTAAATAATAAATTGACACATAGGGATTGAAGAACTTATTATCAAAAGAAAAAATGAACAAGGGCTAACATTGGCAAAACAACAATGGATTTACTTGGACATTTAACTCGCTCTTCACCACTGTTTTTTGCCATGACCGTTGTCTGACATTCTTGGGGGTTTCTAAAAGAAAAAGAAAAAATAAACTTGCCAATAGTACATATAATGATATATTCTTTATAAGTATTAAAAGTGTAAATAGGTACATCCTGATATTTCTAAGGAAGTAAGAATCTTGGTGGTAAAGTATTAAGTTATGGAAGATAAAGTATTATTGATAAAATGTAAATCCTGTGGTAATTCAAGAGAGATAAATTTTGATTATTTCTTGAATAACTCAAAAATCTCAATAGAAAAGGGTAAGTTTGACCTTGATGAATTTATTAAGAAAAACAGATACAGGTTTAAATGCTCAGTTTGTGGTGAAAAAAATATTTATCTATATAAAAAGCAAAATAAAATAGAGTTAGATGAAAATATAGTTGTAGAACAAAAACATTGTATAGAGTGCAAGAAATTGATTTCTAAATTGAGATTGATAGCTGTACCTGAAACAAATTATTGTATTGAATGTATGAAGAAAATGGAAGGTAAAAGTAAAATAAAAGATGAACCGATCTATTGTAAAAAATGTGGTGCCCCAATGGTAGAAAGGTTTAGGAAGAAAACTGGTTTGACGAAATATTTCTTAGGATGCTCAAATTATCCTAAATGTCAGTATACTATGTAAATTTAAAAAGATTGTTGATAGATTAGATTCATTAAGTTCAGATATAAAGCAATTGGAAGCACAATATTCAAAGAAACTTGAAGATTTGGAAGAATTGAAGAAAAGCATATTAGAAAAGGCCTTTAGAGGAGATTTAGTATGAGTGATGGTACAGAACAAATTGAAACACTGGAAATGGAAGTAAAAGATTTTGCTAATTCTTTACCTTATTGGGGTAAATACTTATGTTCAAAATTGTTAGCAGGTTTAGTTCTATCTGATCCTGATATTGAAGCTGCATATTCTTATTTATCACAAGATCTTGAATTAATTGAAAAAACTGACAATCCGGTAATAACTTTAAACTATAACGAAAATACTTCGGAAGACTATAAAGAAAGTTTAGTAATAAATACTTTACAGAATGTTGAGGGTGTAAATGCTCTTTCTGAAAATCAAACAATTGAATTTAGCCCAGATATTACTATTATATATGGCGCTAATGGATCTGGTAAATCTGGATATGTTAGATTATTGAAAAATGTATTCTATTCCAAGCATAAAGAAGAGATTCTTACAAATATCCATGAAGAGGAGAATAATAAACAAATAAGTGCCGAATTTAGTTTTTTATCTGACACTACTGATATTAGTCTAAAGTACCCAGATCATTCATCAAATGGTATTTTCAAGCAATTTTCTGTTTTTGATGGTGTTGTTGCTTTAAGGCATTTAGAAAACCGCAATGTTTTTGAATTTAGACCTTCAGGATTATCATTATTTTCTCAGTTTAATGGAGCTATAGATGCGCTACAACATAAACTTGATTCAGAAATTGCTTTAATATCCTTAAATAATCCATATGCTGTAATATTCGAAGAACAATCAGCTATTAGTCAATTAATTCATTCACTTTCGTCATCGTCTGACATCAATGATTTTAAAAGACATTCTTCTTTTACCGAAAAGCATGCTTTGATAAAACAAAAGTATGATAAAAAATATGACGATTTGAAAATATTACTAAGTTCAAAAGATGAACAAATCAAGTTACTTGAAAAGGTAAAAGATCAAATTGAAAGAGTTAAGCAAAATTTAGAAGGTATAAACTCAAACTTTAAGCAAGAATATCTTGATAAAATTCCTGATACAATTACGAATTGTTTAGAAAAACAAAAAATAGCTAAAGAAGAAGGTATTGAAAATTTTAGTAGTGAAGAAATTCAAAGTATTGGTAGTATAGAATGGAAAGAATTTATAAAAGCAGCCGAAAAATTTGCTTTAAAGCAAAAATATCCAATATATCCACAAATTGGTGATAATTGTTTATTATGTCATCAACCAATTAAAAAAGAACAACAAGATTTAATTAGCAGCTATTGGGATTTTTTAAAAAGTGTAGCTGAGCATGACTCTAAAGATGCACTAATATTAATTGATAAATTGAAAGATGTTTTTCAAAAAATTGAATTTGACCAATTCCCACACGACAATAAATTAACTGAATGGCTAAAGGAAAATTTTCCTGATACTTTAACTAATTTGTTGAATAATCTCACAACACAAGAAGAACTCGCAAATATTATTATTCAAAACCTTGAATCTAAACAGTTAGATAAATACCCATCTGTTCAGACAGATATAAAATCTTTGTCAGAAATTGAATTGGTAATTGATTCTAAAATTAAAAATATACAAGAAGGCGAGTTGAGTAAAGAATTAGATAAGGTTTTAAAACCAAAAACTTACTTAACACATAAACAGAAACTAAGTGATAGAATTGAAGAAATTGAAGAATTATATAATAGAATGCTTTGGGTATCTAAGGCAAATAATTTTAATAAACAATATTGGAAGGGAAATACAACTAGAACTGAAAAGAGGTTGTCTAATAAATATTTCAATGAGGAATATATAAAAGTATTTAATGAAGAATGCAACTACCTTAATGGTAACTTTGGAATTGAAATTGATGCGAAAAGTTCAGATGCGCAATCAAATAGGCAATTGTTCTTAAAAGGAAAAAAACCTTCGTTAATTTTAAGTGAAGGGGAACAAAAAGTAATAGCATTAGCAGATTTTTTAGCAGAATCAAGGCTTTCTGTAGTTAACAAAGGTATTATTTTTGATGATCCTGTAAATTCATTGGATGAAGAACGTAAAAGTAACATAGCTGAAAGGCTTGTAAAAGAAGCATTAATTAAGCAAGTAATTATCTTTACACATGATTTAGTTTTTCTGAATGCTCTTTATAATTATTGTGGAGATTTTAAACTAAATTTAAGTACCCATTGGGTAGAGAGTATTGATAAAGAAATAGGAGTTATTGCATTGAATAATTCTCCGTCGTTAGAATCTGATTATAAAAAATCGAGTGAAGCTCAATTCTATAGGGATGAAGCCAAAAAACTACAAGGTAAAGAACGAGAAAGAAGTATCAAAAATGGCTTTACGGCTTTAAGAACGAATTATGAAGCGTTAACTATTTTCAAAATATTTAATGGCGCAATAGAACGATTTAATGAGAGAATTAGCATTGATAGGCTAAAGAATATGGTATTAAATAAAGATATTATTGATGAAGTTGTAGATTCATATGATTTATGTTGTAGATATATGGAGGGGCATCTGCATAGTAATAGATATGCTGCTAAAAAACCAACATTTGAGAATTTGGTAGATGAAATAACGAGATTTGATACTCTCAATAGTAAAATTAAAGCTTTTAAAAATTCAAAAAAAGATAAACAATGAAAAGTCACTAACAAATTATCGGCAAATATCTTGACAAATTGCCGATAATTTGATATATTGAAAATATGAAGATTAAATTTGATAAAAATATTTTTGTAGATTATTTCAAGAATCAGAAATCATTTTCGAATAAAGAGATTTATAATTATTTTGTTAAATTGAATCCTGATGTCAAAAAATCCACTGTGAACTGGAGAATATCTCATCTGGTATCAAAAGGAGTTCTAACACGAATCGGTAGAGGTATCTATACTCTTGGAGCAGAAAGAAAGTTTGTTCACTCTATTACAAACAAAGAAAGAAACATTTCAAAAGATATTATAAAGAATTACCCATATCTCAAACACTGTATATGGAATCTATCTGCAATTAAAGAATTTCTCCAACATATTATTAGTGTTAATTTCACAATAGTTGAGATTGAAAGAGAAGCAGTACAATCTGTTTATAACCACTTAAAGGGTTTTAATGCCAACGTTTTTCTCGAACCATCAGAATATCTTTTAGAAGATCATGTTATAAATTTGAAGAATTCGATAATAGTAAAATCCCTTGTCAGTGAGTCGCCCGTTACATTACAAGAAAAAGTACCAGTACCGGATTTGGAAAAAATACTGGTTGATATTGTTTCAGAAAAGGAATTGTTTTACTTCTTACAGGGGAATGAGAAGATAAATATATTCCAAAATGCAATTGATAAGTACACTATCAATTATGACAAATTAAAAAGATATGCAAAAAGAAGAAACAGCTATGATTCTATAGCTACAACTATTAACCAAATAAACGGCAATAAATTATAATATTTGCCGATAATTGAATTATGATATCAAAAGACACTTTAAATATCGAATGGATAAAACAGGTTTCTGC
>JAQIDB010000093.1 GCA_027858225.1 Candidatus Delongbacteria bacterium | reverse complement strand
GCCATCCTCGACAGGATTGTACACTCCTCTTACAGAGTAGAATTAAGAGGTGAAAGTTTAAGAAAAAAACTGTAATATTGTCAGACTATCTCGTTCTTTGAACTTAAAACCTGAGGGGGGTCAATATCACCGAAAGGGGGGTCAGCATCACCGAAATATCCATCTTGATTTTTGATGATGTTGAAATAACTCAAAACACTGTATATAAACTTCTTCAAGAAAGCCAAACCATGAGATGGATTAGTTGGCTTATAAACATTCCTGAATATTTACACTATATACTTATCGTTCCAATTATTAAGCATTTGTATGACATTAACTGGTTGAAATCTATCGGAGTTGTTGCTATCCCAATGGGTAGTATTTTTCTATTAGGCCGGTTTTTTGCTAATTATGTATTGTAACAGGATGAAATATCAAATAAATATTAAGCCAGTTAAGAACGTTCTATTAATTCTAATTGGATTATTTTTTTTACAAGTTTGTAATGGACAGAAGGACAAATGGTCGCTTGAAAGATGCATTTCTTATGCTAAAGAGAATAATTTACAAATTAAGCAATTAAGTTATGATGCCGAAATTGCAGAAACAAACCTTAATACGGCTAAAAACGCCTATCTACCGAAATTAAATGCTGGTATAGATGAGCGCTATCATATAGACCGCACATCTAATGCTTATTCAGGGGGATCTTCGAATAACAACAGGCACAATGGAAATGTCTCGGTTAATGCAGGTATAGATATCTTCCAGGGTCTTCAGCGTCGGAATAATGTGAAAGCAAAGATTTTTTCTTTAAAGGCAGTTTTATTAGATATTGAAGAGGCAAAAAATAATTTAAGCCTGAATATTACATCAATATTTTTGGATTTGCTTTTTTATGATGAATTAATTAAAAGCTATACAGTACAACTCATAGAGACAAAAGAAAAAGTAAGTATGGCAAAAGAGATTGTAGGGTCTGGAGTTAAAACGGATTCTTATTTGTATGACTTCCTGGCGCAAGAAGCTCAGGATTCTGTTAATTTGGTAATGGCTAAAAATGATTACCAAACCAGCCTTATTGATCTTATTCAATTATTAGACATAAGAGAACCTGCCGGGTTTGAGATAATGAAACCGGATAATCTTTCTTCATTGAATGCTTCTATTAGTTCAGTAGATGAGTACTATGATATTGCATTAAAAACTTTACCACAGCTTCGTAGTTCCCAATTTCGGAAAGAAAGAGCCAAATTAAATAAGAAGTATATTGAAGGCAACAAATATCCTTCATTATCATTTGAAACATATCTTGGCTCAAATTATTCCAGCAATAGCACGTTATTCAATTCTATGGGGGAACCTGCCGATTATCCATACTTTAATCAGTTAGATGATAATATAAACATGTATTTTGGACTTAATCTACGCATTCCAATTTTTAACCGGTTTACGGTACGTAATTCCCTTAGTATTGCTAAGATTGATATATCAAAGTCAGAGAACAACCATGAGATAATTAAACAGCAGATATTCAAGGAAGTTCAAAAGGCATATTATGATGTAATTTCTGCCAGGGAAAAGATGAAATCAATGAAAGTTCTGAAAGATGCAATGGATGTTTCGTATAATCATGCAAATGAGAAACTGAGAGCGGGCGTGATCTCCATTTATGATTTTAATACAGTTATGACTCGGTATTCAAACGCAACATCTGATTATCTTCAGTCAAAATATGAGTATGTATTTAAATTAAAAATTCTGGATTTCTATGCAGGAATCCCCTTGTCGTTTGATAATTAAACAATATGATAGCAATCAAAGATTTGCATAAAACTTATTACACTGGTAAAACAAACCTTCATGTACTGAAAGGAGTTAATCTTACGATTGAAAAAGGGGAAATGGTTTCAATTATGGGATCTTCTGGTTCAGGAAAATCAACTTTGTTAAATGTATTGGGTATTTTGGATAAATTTGAGGATGGTGAATATTATTTAAATGATACTTTAATAAAGAACCTGACTGAAAAGGAAGAATCGTATTTACGAAATCGTAAAATAGGATTTGTTTTTCAAGATGCAAGCCTTATTCCATATAAAAATGCCATAGAAAATGTTTCACTGCCATTGTATTATCAAAGAATTTCCAAAAGAAAACGAAATCTTAGAGCTATTGAATATCTTGAAATGTTTGGTTTAAAAGAATGGGGTACCCATTTACCTGGTGAATTATCAGGAGGTCAACGTCAAAGAGTTGCTATTGCAAGGGCAATGATCTGTAATCCACAAGTCATACTGGCAGATGAACCAACAGGTCAGTTAGATTCATCTACTTCCATGGAAGTAATGCAATTATTTAAGGAAATAAACCAAAATGGAATCACAGTAATCATAGTAACTCATGAACATGATATTGCCAAAGAGACTAATAGGATTATACATATTAAAGATGGTATTGTAATGTAAAATATAAATAATTAATACCAAATGGCAATTTAATTAAGCATCAAGTAAAACAAAATGTGCAAGTACCATTACCAATTGGCTTAAACATTACAACCTGAGAGAAGTGCAATACATGGCCGGCCACAAATACGTAAGCAGCACCGAACGCTATAGAATAGACACTTTGGAGGATTTACAGAAAGAGTTGGAGAAATATCATCCACTTAAAGACTAACAAAATTGAGTTTAAATCGTTAAATTTGTAGGAGATAAAACAATAGAAATTATGAACGTAGTTGAAAAAAGAGACTTCATCCATAGTTATTTGCATCTAGCAAATGAAAATACTATAAATGAGTTTTACGAGAAGCTCCGTAAAGAGGAAGTCTTAAAAGCTAAGCTGG
>JAQIDB010000006.1 GCA_027858225.1 Candidatus Delongbacteria bacterium | reverse complement strand
TATCTGTAATTCTTTCATATAGATTTTTTGATAAGTTGATCAAGTAGTCAAAACCGATTTCGGAGATAACATTATCAAGGATATTTAATCTCATTATATCATTTATTCTTGGGTGAAATTCACTAACATTCTCATTTACTTCGTAAACAGATTTAACAACATTCCTATTATCCGATAATATGATTGATATGTCAACACTTTTTCGGACACTTCCCTAACAAGGATTTATCAAATATTTCTCAAACATAACCTTCCATTACTTCAAACTCCATAGGAGATAAATAATCATTAGCAGAATGAACCCTTGTTCTATTATAAAATACTTCAATATATTCAAATATTTCATGTTTAGCTTCTTCAATATTTTTAAACTTTCTATGATGAATTAGTTCAGTTTTCAGTGTATGGAAAAAACTTTCAGAAACAGCATTATCCCAACAATTACCTTTCCTGCTCATACTTTGAATAATACCAAAATCTCTCAACAAGCTTCTATGGCTATCTGAAGAATATTGGCTACCTTGATCAGTATGCCAAATCAAACCTTTAGTCTCTGGTCTTCTATTAACTATAGCCATTAGCAGAGCATCATTTACAAGTTTGCTTTGCATATTGTTATCCATAGACCAACCAACAACTTTTCTTGAATATAGGTCAATAACAACAGCAAGATATAGCCAACTTTCTTGAGTTGGAATATAAGTTATATCTCCAACCCAGCAACAATCAGGTTTAATTACAGCAAATTCTCTATTTAATAGATTTGGAGCAGCAGGATTATTATTGGCAGAATAGCTTACTGCTCTAAATTTCTTTTTAGTTTTGCAAATTAAACCAGCTTCTTTCATCAGTCTACCAATGCGGTTGCGACTAATAATGATTGGTTTGTTATTATTTATTTGACAATCATCAACTCTAGCGAGCAACTTCTTTATTCTTCTCGTGCCGTAAGTACAACGACTCTCCAAGAATATTGATTTGATAATTTTGGCTAATTTGATATCTTCCTGCTTTCTTTTGCAGTAAGGTAATTTTATAAATTCTCCAGTTTCAGCATCTATTATATCTACAAAATTACTTATATTTTGCCTGCTAAGCCAATTATAGTATCCACTGCGGGATACCTTCATAAATTTGCACATAATTGAAATAGAAAATTCATTTCTATCAATGCGTTCTTTAATCCACGCGTACTTTACTGGCTTTCTTTCGCAAAGTACGCGGCAGCCTTTTTTAATAGGTCACGCTCCTGAGTTACTTTTGCTAATCTTGCCTTGAGTTGTTTATTTTCTTCTAGACAAAAAGAGATATTGTTTGATGATGATTTCATACTGTTATTTTTACTTTGATTATTATTAGAACTCTGAGAAATCCAATTATATAGGGTATTCACATTAATTCCCAAATTCCTAGCTGTATGAGCTATTGGGCAATCAGATTCTAATGCTAATTTAACAGATGATTCTTTAAATTCGAGTGGATAAGAAGTTAATCTCGTACTTTTTGAAGTTTGGTTTGAAATTTTATTATTTGTAGATTTAGTTTTTGGCATAATATTTTACTCACTTTTCTTTGTTTTTAATTAAATAAAAATGACAGAATATCCCATAATATAATTAAAGTATGTTATGAGGTAAGTGTCCAGAAAAGTATAGCCAGATCAATAAGGTGTATATCCTAGACTATGAACAACAGAACATAATATACCGTAAAGTGCAGCATTTGCAGAAGTAAGAACTCGATTTGTTATATCACTAAATTCAAATTTCCCCGGAGTGAAGTTTCTACCTTTCCATCCTACATTATAATATTGAGCTTTTTTATTATACATTTCGCAAACTCTATACCCTTCCATGCCCATCATTTCTTTTAATGTTTTGTCTTCGAGATTTGCATCAGGAAAACGATGTTTAAACATTCTCCTGGAAACTTCTAAAGCTTTTTTCTTATTAGATGCTAATTCAACCTGTTTTTTAAAGTTTCTGCTATTTGAATTTGGCTGTATACCTGAAGCATAATATAATAAAGAATCTTCTCCCACCCAACTAATAGCACAATTAGAAGTACTCGCAACTTTAATAGCTTCATGAGTAACTGTCGTACCAGGACCAAGCAAAATAGCATTTATTGTTGCAACAGGAATCCTTATAACTTGTCCATCACTATCTACCCATTTTATGGAGCTATCATCAACTTCTAACCTGCCACGCTCAAGATAAATAAAAGGATATTTTTCTTTAACTTGAGGTAAACTAAAACGAGTTATTTTTACAAATAGGCGATTTTTAGACATATCTATAACTAATTTGCCTATCTTTATAAACCTTACAACGACCAAAGGAAACAGGGATATCATTAAGAGTCATATTTCTATAACCACCCTCTGATAATTTGCCTTGTGAAACCTCTAAGTATGGTTTTAATGATTTATTTATT
>JAQIDB010000202.1 GCA_027858225.1 Candidatus Delongbacteria bacterium | reverse complement strand
ATTGTCATTTTATGTCCTAATGTGATATATGATTTTGAGGTTAACTATATACCTAAGAAAATATTAATCTTTTACACTTTTTGCAAGAATTTATTCTGTTAATTATGACACAGTCTGCCAACGCCTTCCCACATCGCATTAAAAAAAAGATTGCCACGGATTTTATAAAATCCTCGCAATGACATAAGGTAAAAAAATGAAAATTATAGATTTAAGAAGTGATACAGTTACAAAACCATCTCCTGAGATGAAAAAATTAATGTTCGAAGCAGAAGTTGGTGATGATGTCTATGGAGAGGATCCAACTGTAAACAAGCTTGAAAAATTTGCTGCTGAAATGCTTGGAACGGAGGATGCTATCTTTGCATCAAGTGGAACTCAAACGAACCTTATTGCTTTGCTATCCCACTGTGAAAGGGGAGAGGAATATATAGTTGGTCAGGAAGCACATACTTATATTCATGAAGGTGGTGGTTCCGCAGTCCTTGGATCAATCCAACCTCAACCTATAGAATTTGAGGAAGATGGAACTATTGATCTGAAGAAAGCAGAAGCTAAGATTAAGCCGGATGATTATCATTTTGCAAAGACAAAATTATTCTCTCTTGAGAATACAAATAACGGTAAAGTTTTACCTTTAGAATATATCAAAGCATCTAGAGAATTCGTTGATAAACATAATCTTAGTTTTCACTTAGATGGGGCCAGAGTTTTCAATGCTGCTGTAAAGTTGAATGTAGATATCAAAGAGATTACTAAATACTTTGATTCAATCTCTATCTGTCTTTCTAAAGGACTTGGAGCACCAATAGGTTCATTGCTATGTGGAAGTAAAGAGTTGATTCTAAAAGCACGCCGTTGGAGAAAGATGCTTGGTGGTGGTATGAGACAGGCAGGTCTTCTTGCAGAGGCTGGAATTTATGCTCTTGAGAACAATGTTCAAAGGTTAGCAATAGATCATGAAAATGCAAAGATACTCTCTGATGGATTGAATACTATTCCTGAATTACAGGGAAAGATCTCAGAAGTTCAGACTAATATGATGTTTATTGATGCTGATGAGAAAAGATTTGTAGAGCTTCAAGAGTTTATGAAGAGTAAAGGTATTCTCATAGGTGGATATGGAAGTATTCGTCTTGTCACACACCTCGATATTTCAAGAGACGATATTGATGTTGTTATAGAAGCTTTTAAAGAATTTTATTTTTCGAAATAAGTAGCCCAGACTTTACTGTCAATAGATGTATCAGGATGTTCTTTTATATATTCCAAAAGTTGATTTTTTAAATCATTTTTATCAAATTCAAGAACTTCAATTTCTTCAGTTTCATCAAGGATCTGTTGTCCTTTTTCAGAAATAATCTCCATATCAACTAAATAAATAAATTCTCCGGTGATACCTGCTGATGTGCATAGAGGAGGGGAGATGGATGTTACTTTTCCTTCATAACCAGTCTCTTCAAGTAATTCTCTGACCGCCGTACTTTCAGGAGTCTCTCCTTTGTCGATCAAACCTGCAGGAAATTCTATTGAAAACATATCTATAGGAAATCTGAATTGTTTTACGAGTATAACTTTATCTTTATGAAAAGCATTTATTACTACAGCTTCGGTATCATTTGCTCTTTCCAGGAACTCCCAAGCTTTCTTATTTCCGAACTTATCCTCAAAGTGAGTAATGTTCATATCAGAGTATTTTCCAGAGTAAACATTTTCTTTATTTAATATTTTCATAGGATACGCTCTCTAAAGATTAATTTAAAGGAAGATGGGAAGAGAGGGAAGGTAAGTCAAATTAATTTTGTATAATTTCAATACAATACCGTAGGTATTGCTTAATACTAACACGGGGTTTCAGCCCCGTGTCCAAAACCAACTACAGAACACAAAGGTTGAACACTAAGTGTTCAACCGGAAGAGGCAGGAGGGGCATTCTTGAGCACGGCACTAAAGTACCGTGTTAGTTATAATTCGTCCCTACGGGACTTTTAAATAATTAAATGGAAATTCTTTATTCAAATGATTACTTTTAAAGAAAATATGGAGAAGTAATGGCATTTATAAAATATTTACCTCAGGACGAAATACCTGAAGCTAACAGGATCAAAGATGAAGATAATATTATTCAGATACACGGTATTCATTCAAAGGTAATGAAGCAGCATTATGAAATGTATATCGAGTTGATGAGGAAACGAAGTCCGTTATCTAGGATACAGAGAGAAATGATGGCAGTGGTAGTTTCTCAAGTAAATGAATGCTTATATTGAGTGACTCATCACGAAGCGGGTCTTCGTAGAGAATTACTTAAGGAAATGGATGAAGAGAAAGCAGATAAATTTATTTTTGAGCTTGTAGATCACAGCAATTCATTATTATTCAGTGAGGCAGATAAGTTGATGCTGGATTATGCGTTAATATTAACTGTGAGATCTTCGGAGGTTACGGTTGAGATCATTGAGCAGTTGAAAGATGCCGGTTTTGATGATCTTGCAATTCACGACATGTGTACGATCGTAGCATATTTTAATTTTGTAAATCGAATTGCCAATGGTTTAGGCGTCGAATTAGAATCGTAATCCGTACGGGAAGGCTTCCACGCCTTCCCACATCGAATTATAAATTACCCCAAATAAATCGTTTTTATTTCAAACGGTGTGAATTTCAGTTCAATGGAATCACATTTCTTCTTAAGATCTTTAATCTTTTCTTCGATCAAATTTGTTTCAACAACATCATACTTTTTATCAAAGCTTAAAACTGTATTATCATTCATACCCATTGTTTCATAAAGTCTAACGATAATACCTTTTCCATCCTCACTTCTTTTCACAGAGTCGATCTTTACACTTTTAGAATCAATGTTATACAATGATCTCTCTTTTACTTTAGGAAGTTTAGAAATTGGTATAACAATATTTGGATCGTTCAATTCATGAGCTTTCTTAAGTACATCTGAATGTTCAAGATCATTAGCATGTGGATAATATGAATAAGTGAAACTATGAATACCAATATCTGCTTTTTCATCAGGCATCTTTGTACTTCTCAGTAGAGAAAGTTCAATATTCGTTCCATTGATGATATGTCCATACTTACAATCATTTAGTATTGCGATACCCATATCAGGTTGTGACAGGTCTGCAAATCTCTGAGCAGGAACTTCGAATCTTGCTGCATCCCATGATGTGTTGAAATGAGTTGGTCGTTTCAGCTTACCGAATTGAATCTCATAGTTTGCAAAGTCTGAGTGAATATTCGTATCAGCATGAACTTTTAGGAATTTCTTTTCCTCATTCCAGTCAATTTCATTATCTATCCAGATCTCTTTTGAATTTGATTCAATGGTAATACTTTGAATTACAGTTGAATTGCCAATCGTAAGTATCTGCTCTATACCGACCTGATGTCCACAGTCGCCTATGATAGAAATACTGCTTCTTTGAGCTTGTTCCGGCTTAGTTTCCTTGTAATAGTGATTTATATCCCAAGCTTCCCAGTTGATAGGCAGATCTTCCCAGATAAGAAGTTTATTTGCAAATTTAACCATCTCGAAATCTTTTTCTTTATCAAAGATGGATGAAATGATACCGGATTCATCAACAGTAACTTTGATAAGTTTATTTTCAAGTTCAATACCACTTTCAGTGATAGTCAGAGTAGCTTTACCTATCTTATTCTGCCTAGATACTTTTTTAGCTTCTTCAATTGTGAAAGTTGTATATCCCATAGAAGGAATATTAATATAGAATTCAATATGACCGTGGTTAATTATCCAAGGTATATTCTTTCCGTTGCTGTCAGTGATAGCATAATTTCCTTCACCATCGAGTGGATACTTGATAAGTTCTTCTTTATCCCAGCTAAGAGCATTAAAAGCCATATAGTTTCCAATTAGATTGTCATCATATCTAATATCGAATAATTCTGAAAAGAATTTTTCGAATATCTGCTCAAGTAATCCAAAGTTTTTCTCTGATAATTCATGAGCATCTTTGTAAACCAATTCTATTGAAGAACCGGGAAGAATATCATGGAACTGATTTAAAAGAGTATCTTTCCAGATTTGATCAACAGCTTCCTTTGGATATTTCTTTATCATTGTACCAAGAAATTCAAGGTCATGGAGTGCGATTTCCATATCTCTGTTATATTTCTTTATCTTACCCTGTGTAGTATAAGTTCCTCTATGAAGTTCAAGGTAGAGTTCACCTGACCAGCTTGGTAGATCTTCCTTAGGAATCTTTGCGATCTTCTTAAAGAAATCCTCTGCAAATGAAAATTTAAACTTTGGAACTCCTTCCAGATTTTGCTGTCTTTTTCCTAGTTCAATGTGGATTCTTGAAGGTCCACCGCCACCATCTCCGATTCCGTACAAGTTTAAAAACTCATCAGAAACATCAGACTGTGCAAATCTTTCTTCACTGTCTATCATTTCAGCAGGCATATTTGATAAATTGTAATTATTCGTAGGCAAAAAATGTGTTAAAATATCAGTTCCATCGATACCTGTCCAGTAGAAAGTATGATGTGGGAATTTATTAGTTTCATTCCAGGATATTTTCTGAGTCATGAAAACATCAACACCAGATTTTCTGAGTATCTGAGGAAGAGCTGCAGAGTAACCGAATACATCCGGCAACCAGAGATTCCTTACATCAATACCAAATTCATCCTGAAAGAACTTTTTCCCATAAAGACATTGCCTTACCAGAGATTCTCCCGAAGGAATATTCATATCCGGTTCAGCCCACATTGCACCCTGAACTTCCCATTTTTTATCTTTCACTGCTTTTTTGATCTTCTTATAAAGTTCTGGATAATCTTCTTTTACCCACTCATACATCTGAGGTTGTGATGAACCGAAAAGATATTCGGGATATTCATTCATTAATTTTAAAGCTGTTGAGAAAGTTCTTCCTGCTTTTCTTCGTGATTCTCTCACAGGCCATAACCAGGCTAGATCAATATGAGCATGCCCGATAGAATAAACTGTCATAGCAGAACTGTTAGCTTTATTTGAAAGTAATTTCTTAGTGATCTTCAATGCTTCATCAATACCTTCTCCATTTGACCAGATATTTGTAATATCATTCAAGCTTTTAAGTAACTTTTTCTTTCTTGGAGTATTCTCAGGTAACTTTTTCATCAGTTCGAAAAGAACGATCATATCATTTTCAAGATCATAGACCTTCCTGTCAACTGTGACAATCTCAGCTTGTTTAAGTTTGAAAATATTATCTTCAGATGAACCGAATAGACCATTCGCACCTGCTTCAACAAAGAGATCTATCTTTTGACCTTTCTTTGCCTTTTGTGAAATAGGGTAGAAGTATTTACCTGAATTAATATACCATGCGTTTCTGTTCGTTAATCCCTGCTCGGGAACACCATTTTTAAATACACAGCCTTCACCATCAAGATTGATGAGAACACCAACTTCTTTTCCAGCAAAATCATCAGGGATTTTTCCTGTGAATTTAAACCAAGCACAACCCCAGAGATCACCCCATTTGTTTCCCACTTTGATAGGTTTATATTTTGCTTTCAGAGCTTTTTCATAAGCAATCGGAGTATCTTTATGATAAATATATTCAGCTGCCAAAGGTGCAGGATCATTGTATTTTAATTTAGCAAGTCTATCCATGAATTGCTTAATTCTTTCAGTGTATTGTTTCTCGTACATGATGAAACCTCAGGTTTGATTACACATAAAAGAAATTTACAATTTACAATGTATAATTAACAATGAAAAAAATATAAAAGATTAATCTCTCACAAAGCCACAGAGATCACGGAGATACATACAGGTCATTGCGAACACAATGTGTGTGGCAATCTAAAACGATTTTAAAGAAGATTGCTTCGTCATTTTATTCCTCGCAATGACAGATATAAAAAAAGGGCGTTAAAAAACGCCCAATTATCAATTGTAAATTGTCCATTGTCAATTAGTAACGGTCCGCAGAACCCAATACGTTACGATTCTTATCCTTGATCATTTCCTTTAATTCATCTCTTGCAGGACCAAGATATTTTCTTGGATCGAATTCACCAGGTTTTTCGCTAAGAACTTTTCTAACCATTGCAGTCATAACCATTCTTCCGTCAGTATCAATATTGATTTTACAAACAGCTGATGTTGCTGCTTTTCTTAGTTGTTCTTCAGGAACACCAACTGCTTTTCCCATATCTCCACCATACTGATTGATGATATCAACATACTTTGGAAGTACTGATGATGATCCATGTAGTACAATTGGGAATCCAGGAATTTGTTTCTCGATCTCTTGTAATATGTCAAATTTTAGAGGTGGTACTGACTCACCGGGACCTAACACGAATTTATAAGCACCGTGAGAAGTTCCAATAGAAATCGCAAGACTGTCAACACCAGTCTTAGTTACAAAATCTACAACTTCTTCTGGTTTTGTATAGCTGCTTACTTCATGAGAAACTTCATCTTCGATACCTGCAAGAACTCCAAGTTCACCTTCAACAGTTACATCTCTAGGATGGGCATATTCTACAACTTTTTTAGTCAAAGCAATATTTTCCTCATAGGAAAGGCTTGAACCGTCGATCATCACAGAAGAAAATCCATTGTCGATACAGTCTTTACAAAGTTCAAATGAATCGCCATGATCCAAGTGTAAACAGATCGGAATGTTCGATCCAAGTTCGTTCTTAGCCATATCAGCTGCACCCATTGCCATGTAACGCAATAAAGTTGAGTTAGCATAATTCCTAGCACCCTTAGATACCTGAACAATCACAGGTGATTTTGATTCGATACAACCGTAGATGATAGCTTGAAGTTGCTCAAGGTTGTTGAAATTGTAAGCAGGAACGGCATATTTACCTTCCATTGCTCTTTTGAACATTTCTTTTGTGTTGGAAAGACCAATCTCTTTAAAACTAATTTCAGACATGATTTTCTCCTTTTTATAATAATTATTTAAGTTTGAGTATAATAATTTAAAGATGATTATAGGGATTACCTAAGAAAATTTTTAGAAAAAAAGATTTAACCACGAAAAACACGAAAGGACACGAAATGTAGGGGCGTAATTTATTACGCCCCAATTTATTTGAATAATTGTTTTACAAAATATTTAATTAGGGATATATTATATGTAATGTATATAGAGGAAAATTATGAGAAATAAGCAGAAATTAATTTCAGTGGTGGGTGGTGAGTACATTAATTTAGTGGTTTTAGATTTGTTAAGTAAATCATTTGGGGATTATAAAAAAAATAAATTCCCAAGGAAGGATTTCTTTCAAATAGGGCATTTAGAAAACACATATTCTAATAGCGGAATAATTTTAACAGTTGCCTCGATTGAAAGTTATATGAGTAGACTATTTCATCATAACAAAGAATTGATAGTTGAGAATAAATTGCATAAAATGAGTTCACTACAAAAATATTTAAAAATGATTGCGTTGAGAGATAAGAAATTTAATACAACTAAAATACCTTCGATTCTTGCAGAAATATTTATTTTAAGAGATACCTTAATGCATAACCATATATATGATATTGAACTTGAGCATGATGGATTATGGAACGATTTGAGTTATGATCAAACGAAAGTATTAGGTGGTGATAAGAAATTCAATAGCCACGTAGATATTCGAAAATACAAAACAAAACTATTTAATCTCAATGTTCAGCCATTAAAAATTGGTTTTGAAGAATTATTTATTTCTTTAGTAGTTTATGATTTATTTATAGCCATTAATCGAATAGTATTTAAAGATGATCCTTTTCATTTAAATTATAACTTTAATAGTGAATATGAAAACAATCTATCCGAAATATTATCTTATTATCATTCTAAAAATCCCAATGACGAATTTAAAATTTTTATTAATAAAATTTCGAAACAGTATTTTAAAATTGAATCTGATTTGTTTGTAAACCAACAAAAATCTGTAACAAATAATTATTGTCCATTTTGTGGTGCATTTGGATTTTATAAAACTAAAGGTAAGCATAATTGTGCTGAATGTGGTGAAGAAATCATTATCGGAGAAGTTACAACAGAATTTGGTTAATAGATAATTACCTTCAACAATTCTTGTTTTCCAACATATTTATCCTAAATAATAATATAATATCACAACCAAATATTTTTCATTTCCTCATCAAAAGGTCATTATTTGACACTTTGCTTTGTTTATATTCTGAAATATGAATTAAGAAGCTAGAGGTAAATGATGGGGAAAAATAATTATAATAGACAATCTATAAGATTAAAGAAATTCGATTATTCATTATCAGGTTATTATTTCATAACGATTTGCACGGAGGATAGTGAAAGATTATTTGGAAAGATTATTAATAATGAAATGGTATTAAATGATTTTGGTGAAATTGTAAATTTTGAATGGTTTGAATTAAAAAATCGTTTTGATATTCAATTACATGAATTTATTGTTATGCCGGATCATATTCATGGGATAATTGAAATATTGGTTGATAATGGAATGGGGGGCGATAATAAGGGCGTTATAAATAACGCCCCTACATCAATATCGCGGGATTCAGGTAATTATTTTTCCAAAATTTCACCGAAATCAAATTCATTATCAATAATTATACGTAGTTACAAATCATGCGTAACCCGAAACATACGTCAAAATACACGTAGGGGTGTTATTCATAACACCCTAATAACGAACCAGAATAACAACCTAACAAAAACCGATCCCCATCAATCCCAATTAACAATATGGCAACGAAATTATTTTGAAAGAGTTATCCGAAATGAAAAAGAATTAAACAATATACGCCAATATATAATTGATAATCCGAAAAATTGGGATGTATGAAAAAATATTTACTGGGATTGTTTTATTGGTTGTATTATTTGGTATGTTTTTGGTGCATTTTTTGGGTTAAGGGCGTTATAAATAACGCCCCTACGGGAATGTTTTATTTCTCAGTAGGAACTACAATTCCTTTGATAATAATATTTTGGAAGAAAATAAACACTGCAAAAGTCGGTATTGCAGCTATAACAAGTGCAGCATATCCAACTCCGGAACTGCTTCTCTGAGTAATTTGATAGATATGCACCATCATTGTCCACATACTTTGATCCTGACAGACTATAAAAGCGAACATGAAGTTTCTATAAGCAGCATTAAATGCTCCAAGTGCAATAACTGCCATGATAGGTTTGGAAAGGGACATTGCGATCTTTGTAAATATTTTTACTTCTCCAGCACCATCAACTGTTGCAGATTCAAAGAGCTCTTTTGGAAGAGAATCAAAGAAACCTTTCAGTAGGAAAATAAAATATCCATCTGCAGCTCCCGGCAGGATCAAAGCCCAGAAGGTGTTAAGTAAATTCATGTTCTTGAGGATGAGAAAATTTGGTATTCCCATTACCATCGGTGGAAATGCCATCGTAAGCATTAAAACAAGAATGATTCTGTAATTCGATTTAAGTTTGAATCTACTCATCGCATAAGCGGCAAGAGGATTAACTATCACAGCGGTAAGAATTGCAAGAAGACAATAGATTAGAGTATTCACTATTGCCCGGCCGTTAAAAAGCATTGCATCAATGATCATCACATAGTTCCGTTTCACAAATTCCCAAAAAATATTACTTTTATGCTCTTTGAAGATATGATAGTCAAGGTTTTGAAAGTCTATGCTGATATTTTGAAAGTTTTTGAATTTCAAGTTGTAAGTTTCATTCAGAGTCTCAATCTTACCATGTTTCTCAGAAAGATAATTTTGCCAACTGGAGTTTAGATCTCCGGTGACTTTAATAAATTTTGGATTTACATAGTTCCTTACGAATTCAGTCCAGTATTTAGCTTGTTTTTCATTGTTTGGAAGTCTCTTCGCAGGATATATATTTATCTCTTTGTCATAGTACGTTCCCAGAGAATTATTTAACTGCTGCAGATCTAACTTTCCTGCTCTGTGAAATTTCATTTTAAGAAATTCGATATATTCATATTGGCATGACATTGAAAGTTCTATGGATGATAGATCTTCGATGCTTCTTACAAATGAATTCCAATCATGTTGAAGTCTTAGATTATTCTCAGGATATGTGTTACTTAGCTTTATTTCTGAAAAATCGATATATCCGTTAGAATACTTTGTATTTATACTTGAAATGTCTGAATATTTATTCTTCAACCAGTCTCTGAAGTCAAATTCAATACTTGAAATTTGTAGATTCTCAGGCTGTGCAAGATTCTCTATGAAAAAAATATAATCCAACAAGGATGCACCATAACTGTATGCATTTTCAGCAGTTATTTCATTGAATGTCGTAAATTTAGTCTGCCAAGTATCATTAAGTAATTTAATAGTGACATACTTCTTTTCAAGGTAACTTCTATAGTTGACCATACCGACATTGCCTAAACGGATATGATGAACATTTAGATTTTTCTTAACATAATGTATCCAGTGATCTTTCAAGCCATTATCAGGCAAAGTCTTTGAAAGTACGATATTGTCCCAGGAAGTGTAATTTGTTCCTAATTCATTATTCAATAGATCAAGTTTATTTCTATATGCTGGAATTAGTTCATTACTGATAAAATGTCCGTCCAGTGAAAGGTATATCTTATGCCAATCATCAAGTTCATTTCTAAACTGGTCATAGGCAACCATCATACCTACTTTCACAGAAGTGAATTTCCTTGAAAGGATATCTTTGGATTCTTCCCTTACATCTTCCCATGAAGATGCGGAAATGCCATATTTTGAATTGAAATTCTGAAGATTACCATCAAATTCTTCTGTCATCTTATCTCTGAAAGCTCTTTCATTTCTGGTATAAACACCTCGGGAGAACTGTTCTGAAATAGCATAGTCGAATTCATCATAATCCTGTTCATTTTCTTTTAAGAATTGTTTCCAATCCTCATTCAGTGTAGAATTCTCATCTTCCGGCAAACTAAGATAATCGAAAGAAAAATATTTGTTCTTATACTGAGCGGTGAATTGGAGTACTTCTTCATTGAAACGGGATTCAGTGTACTTTTTATAAAGCATTTGATCACTGTGGAAATACTTTGGGATGATATCAAAATATTTGGAGTCGACGTTACTTTTGAATGATGCGGAAATCATAATAAGGAAAGGGTAGACCATAGTAATACCACCTATAAATAATATAGTGTGGATACTCATGTTCAGGAATTTAACCTTGAACGATTTTTTACCTACTTTACCTATTATTGGCATTGTTTTCCTTATCTGTCATTGCGAGGATTTTTCAAAAATCCGTGGCAATCTTCTTTTTCTATTCTAAAGTGGTCATTACGAAGCTTTGAAAAAGCTGTGGTAATCTCACTTTAAGTTATTACTAAGAATCTAGATTGCTTCGTCATTTCATTCCTCGTAATGACGAATTCTTAGATATCCTCATACAAATCTTTCCATTCTGGATTAAATTCGTTGATTAAATCTATTTTCTTTTGTCTGTTCCCAGCTTTTATTTGTTTCTCTCTTGTGATAGCTGAAACTGGATCATTGGTTATTTCATAATAGACTAGTTTGTTTATGTTATATTTCGCAGTGAAACTGTCGTTGTGAATTTTATTTTTATGTTCATATACTCTTTTGTTTAAAACCTCGTAATGACATAATTTAGCCCGTTTACCGATTTGCTTTGAACTCCATGTTTGATAATTTTCTGATTTGGAATACTGTTACGAACATTAATAACAATCCCAGCATCCAGGCCATAGTCGTAGCGATCCCGAAGTTGAGATATAGATATGCTTTTTCGAATATCAATAGATCGGCGACCTTTGTAGCTTCATTAGGTCCACCGAAAGTCATTACGAGAATGAATTCACTCTGCTGAGTCGCTGCTATAAATGCTGCTATAAACTGTATAAGTATCAAAGATTTCAACGCAGGATAAACGATATGTTTAAGTTTATGGAAGAAACTGGCTCCGTCAATATCTGCAGCTTCGTAAACATCATCAGGAATTCCTTTCAGAGCAGCAAGATAGATCAGTGAACCTGGTCCAAGACCTGCCCAGATTGAAGGCATAACTGTAAGTAACATCGCCAATGATTCCTCTTTCAACCAACGACTCTTTTCAAATCCCAGAGAAAGAAGTATTTGGTTTAAGCCACCTGCATCAGAAGGATCATAAAGTAATTTCCAGAGATAAATAACGATAACACCGCTTATCACTGCAGGCATATAATAAATAATTCTATAGAATATCTTACCGTGAGAAACTTCTTGAAGGAAAACAGCAAGTATGATCGGTGGTACGAATCCGAGAGTCAGTGAGATCATCATGTAATAGAACGTTTTACCCAGTGCTGCCCACCAGACTGGATCAAATAGAACATCAGCAAAATTAGCTAATCCTACCCATTCAGAGTTTCCGACAATGCTGTAATTCTGGAATGCAATGAAAGTTCCCATGACCATTGGTACATATTTCCAGAGAATGATCGATCCCAGAGCAGGTAAAAGTAAAAGTGTAACTATAAAATATACTTTTTTACTTTTTCTCTTAGATTTTATCTTATTATCAGGAGTAAATATCTTCCAAACTTTATAAAGAACTATCCCAAAGAAAATGAAGATAAATATTGCGACAAAAACTGCAATACGGTTCCTGAAATTTCTTTCATCGGGGGTGATTCTTCCGATCATTTTCTGATTAGTTCTTTCGACAGCAGCATCAAATATCTGTGAAATATTCTTCTCTTTCTCTTCAATAGTATCACCAAGTTCACCTTTCTCCTCAAGCGAAATACATTTGTCGATAGGATAAGTCATGAACTCATATATTTTCTGGCAATTTTTTCCATAAGGTTCAGGTTTACCATTCTCAATTGCTTCTTCAAAGGTCTCCAACCAGTCAGGGGGAGTATATTTTAAATATTCTTCATAGCCGTATTTTTTAAGATAAAGAGGATTTTGCATTCTACCGTAACCTGCATTTATCATGACTTCTAGTCTGATCTTCCTTGCTTCATCACTGTCATAGAAACGAATATATTTCCAAGCAGCATCTCTGACCTTTTCAGGATCTCTGTTTCCAAGACCACCATTGTTAGAAATTCCCGCTCCTGAGAAAATTCCCATCATTCTACAATTAATTTCTGAACCTCGAAGACCAGTCGGTCCCATAGGTGGAGGAGCAATTCCCCAGAGATTCGGATCAAGTTCACCACCGAGACGCTTATCATCCATATATCCCATAAGGATACCAAGTTTACCATCGTCTCTGAGATTTCCCCAGTTACCTTCTCTGATGACGAATCCCTGCTGGTCTTTATTCTCAGAATCTTTCCATTTCGTAGTTATAAGTTCAAGGTAGAATTTCATAGCTTCAATAGCAGGTTTACCATTGAAAGTAGCATACCATTCACCTGTATCTGGATCCTGTGTTACTGCATCTCCTCCTGCACTCCAAAGATAAGTTATCCAGTCGTAAGCTGCTTGTGGACCAGATGCAAGATATAGGCCATAAGTTCCATCTTTAGGAATCGTCATTCTCTTTGCATATTGTAGAAGCTCATTCCAGTCTTTAGGAGGTTGCTCAGGATCTAAACCAACTTTGTAGAATAGGTCTTTTCGGTAAAGCATAACACGGACAAGTGTTTCATAAGGCATACACCAGACATGTTTATCTTTGTCACCTGTTTTTTTTCTTTTTACTACAGGCCAGACAGGTTTTGCGATCCTACCATTTAGTTCCTCTTCAGAGATTTGCTCAATGAATTCATCCAGAGGATATAAAAAATCATTTTCTATGTAAGTTGCTGATTGTCTAAAGTTAACATAAATAATATCAGGTGATACACCACCGGCAATAGCCATCAGAGGACCTGCATCAAGTTCCATATTCTCAAGTTCAATACCAGAATATGAACGAAGCTCAATAGCAGGGAATTTCGTTTTGAATGCTTCAACTACAGCCATGTCAGCTCTGTTGAATGCTTCATTACTCTTCGGATCAGGGAGTTTAAAAACTTTCAAGATCACATTCTCAGTAGCGAATATGTTCGCTGTAAGGATGAGGAAGAGTAGTATGTTTAAGAGTTTCTTCATGTTTTTTGTCTCCACAGGTTGAAACCTGTGGTTATGAGGGTTATATCCCGATGGGATAAGAAACTCTCATCTTTTCTCGGTTATATTCTTTTCTTTGTTTCAATGTCAAATAAGTGCACTTTTGATATATTTATTGGGAAAGATACTTCATCTCCGATTTTATAATGATCTATACCAGATTCTATTCTTGAAATAACTTCATGGTCTCCGCAGGATAAGTAAAGATATGTTTCAGAACCAAGTGGTTCGATCACTTCAATTTTTCCTTTGAGATAAGGATTGTTTTCGTTCTGCCTTGCTGTCAAAGAACCAATGTCTTCAGGTCTTATTCCAAGGATGATCTTTTGACCATTGCTTAAAGAAGTTACGGACGCTCCAAGATCTATATTTATCCCATCATTGCTTTTGAAAGTCGAATTTTCATATATTCCGTCAAAGAAATTCATTTGAGGCATTCCGATGAATCCAGCTACAAATTTATTTACAGGTTTATTATATAATGTTAATGGATCATCGACCTGCTGAATAATTCCATCTTTCATTACAACTATACGATCTCCCATTGTCATTGCTTCGGTCTGATCATGAGTAACATAGATCATCGTTGCATCAAGCCTGCTATGAAGTTTCTTTATCTCTGTTCTCATCTGAGTTCTAAGCTTGGCATCGAGATTTGATAATGGTTCATCAAAAAGGAAAACTTTAGGCTTACGTACAATAGCTCTTCCAACAGCAACTCTCTGCCTCTGGCCACCTGATAATACTTTTGGTCTTCTTTTCAATAGTTCTTCAATACCAAGTATCTCAGCAGCTTTCTGAACAGAATCTTTAATATCTTTCCTTGAATACTTTCTCAGTTTAAGACCGAATCCCATATTTTCAAAGACCGTCATCTGAGGATACAATGCATAATTCTGAAATACCATTGCAATATCTCTGTCCTTTGGGAGAACATCGTTTACTAATCTATCACCGATAGAAATGTCTCCCTCAGAAACTTCCTCAAGTCCTGCGATCATTCTTAAAGTTGTAGATTTACCACAACCTGATGGGCCAACAAAGACCATGAATTCTTTGTCTTTGATCTCAAGATTAAAATCTTTAACAGCGACATTTCCACTATCATATATTTTCTTAACGTCTTTTAAAGTTACCTTAGCCATATTTTACCCGAAATTTATTTGTAAAATTTCACACATAAACAATAAAGGAAATTCTAGAGAAAATTCAAGTGTAATAATTTTTGTTTTTAGGGTTCTCACTAAGGCACGAAGACACTAAGGTTGTCATACTCGGACTTGATCCGGGTATCTAGGGGTTGCTCCGGGTATCCAGGGGTTGCTCCACAGGTTGAAACCTGTGGTTATAGGGTTTATATCCCGTTGGGATAATTATTCTTCTAACTTAATATTGCCAATTCAATAAATTTGATTATATTTCCGAGGAATATTTACTAGGAGAAGAATTGTTCGGACTATTTAATACAAAAGGTCTTTTCAGAAAAGAAAGAGTTGCTTTCAGACATCATCTTACTGCTGAGATACTTGAAGCTTTTTCAATAGGTGCGATAGCTCTAAATGAATTTATATTCCTGAAAAGTCTTGACGGAGCATCTTATCTGCTTGGAGTTCTGTTCCAAGTAAGTATTGTAATAATGCTTTTCAGTATAGTTTTTAATCAGTTGATTAGAAGAACTAATAATAAAAAGAAACTTTATAAAATATCTATTTGGCTCACAAAGATCCCCCTTTTTGTTCTGATATTCTTCACACCGGAAACTAGGGGAGAAGTATTCTTCCACTATTTTTTCATAGGGATATACCTTACATATTCACTGACAAAACCGTTGCTGATGCCACTGATGAACATGATCCTTAAGCAAAATTACAGAAATGAAAATTTCGGTACTCTTTACAGCAGGGTTGCAACAGTGAACAAACTTGTGGTGGTCATAAGTACTTTCACTATAGGGTCGTTACTTGACGTGGATAATTTCTCATTCCGGTATCTTTATCCGATCACAGCTATTCTGAGCATTATCGGAGGTTATATTTTCCTTAGAATTCCATTCAGAGATAACAGCATTGATATTAAATTACCTATGCACAAAAGTCTGACTGCATCATTATCAAATATGACGGATATTATTAAGAAGAATAAACCATACAGAGATTTTGAACTTGGATTCATGTTCTACGGATTCTCTTTTATGATCGCCTTTCCGGTCATGACAATATTCTTCAATGATGTGCTTGAATTGAATTATTCATCTGTAGCTTTCTATAAAAATCAGGCTACTCTGATGTCATTGATCGTTCTTCCATTTATGGGGAGATATATCAGCAAGACAGATCCAAGAAAATTCGGTATTTATACATTTCTATCACTGATGTTCTTTTTGATATTTCTTGCGACTACAGAGTACTGGACCGGGAATTTTGAAATGTTCAATATAACATTCTATTATTCTTTGTTAATTGCACATACTTTCTTAGCAATGTTTTTTGCAATGATGCTTCTGCTGTGGAATATCGGGAGTGTTTACTTCTGTGATAATGATGATGTGAGTACCTATCAGTCAATTCATATGACTTTAACAGGTGTGAGAGGTTTGATCGGTCCTTTGATCGGTGTAGGCATTTATACATATATTGGTTATTTCAATACTTTTATGCTTTCAACACTTTTTATTATTGCATCTGTTCTTGTAATGTATTATTCAATGAAAAAATATCCAAATCACAAATTAAATTAGTTTTATATTTGTGAGATAAATCACTGACTATTGATAAGTTTGACACTTATACTTATATTTATAAAACAATTTACAAATAATGTTTGGAGATTTAAAAATGATAAGACCAAAGATTTTTATATCATATAACTGGGAAACACCAAAGCATGATAGCTGGGTTGAAAAACTCGCAGAGAAACTTGTTGAGTCAAATGTGGATGTGATATTTGATAAATATGATCTAAAAGATGGTGAAGATGCACAAGAGTTTATTGAGGATTCAATAACAGATGTTGATACAGATAAAGTTATACTGATCTGTAGTAAGAAATATTTGACTGATAAAGGTGCACAAATAATTTCTAAAGAACTTTTTGAAAAGATTTCTAACAATAAATTTATAGTCATTTTTTCTGAGAAAGACGAACACGGTAATCCATATATCCCAGATTATTATAAACTTAGATCGTATATTGATCTTTCTGATGAAAGTACTTACGGAAAGAACCTGGAAAAGCTTCTAAGATGGATACACGACAGACCAATCTATGTAAAACCTAACTTCGGTGAAGCTTTGAATTTCAGTGAAGATGAAAAGTTTTCGCTTGAGACGACTGGTCTTTATGTAGCTGCAAAGAAGGCAATAAAAGAGGGTAGACCGAATGCTATTGGACTTGTAACAGAATATTTTAATGTATTTTCAAAGAATCTTGAAAAATTCAGGGTTGATCTTGAGGATAGTGATGAAGAATATGATGACAAGATCTTTAGTTCTGGTGATGAATATTTTATTTATAAAAATGAATTCGTAGAGCTGGTTTACATGATCGGGCAATATATGTTCGATGATTTTGTAGGTAAACGTATGCATGATTTTTTCCAGTCACTTACTAAATATCTAGTATTCCCTGAAGATTATAAATTTAAGCATAAATGTGGCCTTGATATTTTTAAATTCTTTATTCATGAACTGTTTTTATATTGTATAGCAGCTCTAATGAAGCATGATAGATATGATCTTATTGTGGATTTGATCCAGAATAGATATTATATCGAAAAAGATAATAATGGGCTTGGTCAGCTTCAAGGATTTGAGATTTTTCATAATTATCTGAGTAGCTTCGACTATAGAAATGAAAGATTAAAACTTGGCAGGAAATCCCTTCATGCGGATATAATAATGAAACATGCAAGATCAGATTATGTTACTTTTAATGAGGTGCTTCAAACAGATTTCATTCTTTACGTAGTTAATTCTATCCAGTCTTTACGATTTGAACATGAGCAAGGATGGTTCCCTGAGTCACTTGTTCTTATGAATTTTCCTGACAGGCCTTTCGATATTTTCTCAAGATGTGAGTCTAGACATTATTTTGACACTATTAAACAAATTTTGGGTGTTCTTAAGAAAATGGAATTGGAAGCTGTTCTTGAATCTATGGATGAGGAAGAGATTTATGTGCCTGAATGGGGTGAATTTAAGATTGATCCATATGCATTACTAAACTTCAAAGATATGTGCACCATGCCATAATCGACCGATGAAAAACTTCGTATTTCGGCGTCATAATTTTATTTTTGTTCATGTCGTTTAGGTTATCTAAACTCATTCATAAAATAAAATGATTCCTTGAATAACTCGTTTTTGATCAGTCTTGTATTTTTATTATTTAATACTGTCTACAAGATTAAAATAAAAATTCTTAGAATTAATGCCTTTACTCCAAAAAATTAGGTCACAATTTATGAAATGCTCTCCAATAGATAAAATATCAGTATCATAATTAAATCTTATAGTATCAGCATAAGTTTCAGTCTGAAAGAACTGAAAAGTAGAGGAATCAGTAAAGGCTTCAAATTTCCAAAACCTGTTAACATTCCCTAGAAGTTCAACTTCAAAATTTATTGTATCTCCGATAGTAAACTCTGAACTGTCAAGAGGAGTTATAAATACAAAATCCATCCAAACTGGTGGAGGAAATGGTACATCAAGATATATTGGTACTGTTACAATATCTGTAGTTAGATCAGTTGCAACAGCCTCAACAATAAGATCATAATCATCTACTAAATAACCAACTGTACCTATTCGTGTATTGATTTCAGCATCAGTTGTTTGTATTTCTGCGATGGAATTCAGTTCATCTTTATTAACGACAGTAACTGGAATACTATCATTTCCGAGATAATAATTAATATGAGAATAGCTTGAAGTATATCCAGTTAATTGTAATTCAATGTCAAACCATGTACCAACAGTAAATGTGTCATTTTCTAAAGGTTCTAAAACTGTGATTCCAATGTCAAGTGGTTGAGTAGGATCAGAATCGGTATCACAACCAATGTAGATTAATGCAGAAATAAATAATATTATAAAAATCCTTAACTTCATCCAAAGCTCCAATATTTGTTACATAGCGTGAGTAGTTTAGAAAGTTAATAATTTGTAAGTGTAATTGCAAATATTGTTAAATAAATTATTCCATCGCATCCAATAATTCGTCAACATTCGTAAAAGCTAATCCCGTGACTGTGTCAGCACATCCGTAATAGATTGCAATTCTACCTGTTTCAGAGTCAGTTAATGCTGCACAAGGGAATACTACATTCGGAACATCACCGACGCATTCATAGATTTCCCAAGGAGCTAAAATATATTTCTTAGATCGTTTAATAACTTTCCAAGGTTCTTCAAAATCAAGAAGTGCAACTCCCATATGATATACAAATCCGTTACATGATGTAAGTACTCCGTGATAGATCATAAGCCAACCTTCAGAAGTTTCAATTGGAACTGGTCCAGGGCCGATCTTTGTGCTCTGCCATCCATCTATGATAGGTGACATAACATGTCTATGCTTACCCCAGTAGACAAGGTCAGGGCTTTCACTGTAGAAAATATCTCCAAAAGCTGTATGTCCTGTGTCGCTAGGTCGTGAAACCATTGCAAAGTTTCCATTGATTTTTTTCGGGAATAAAACACCGTTTCGATTATATGGTAAAAAAGCATTTTCCAGTTGATGATATTCTTTAAAATCTATTGTCCATGCAACTCCGATTGTCGGTCCATGATAACCATTGCACCAAGTTACATAGAATTTATCATCAATCTTAGTAACTCTGGGATCATAAGCATATTCAAAATTTCCGATCTCAGGATCATTTGAGATGAATTTAATAGGTTCTTCATCTATTTTCCAATCAATTCCATTCTCTGAAAATCCTGTATGTATCCTCATCTGCCTTGCTCTGTTATCGCAACGGAAAACACCTGCAAAACCATCTTTGAAAGGGACTGCAGCACTGTTGAAGATACTGTTAGAGTTTTTTAAAAGATCTCTTGGGATTATTGGATTGTGGCTATAACGCCATACTGGTCCGTTGTAGTTTTGAGGTTTATCTTCCCAGGGGATATTGGGTAAAGAGGTGCCGATTATTTTTGTCATGTTTTTTCCCTTTTTTACGAGACGCCCAGGTTGGACGTCTTTACGTTGTACACCTTTTCGTATAGACGCTCTACATGAGCGTCTCTGCTTTGCTAGAGTAGTCCTCTCATGAACTCAATGAGTTCTTTTTTTGTTGCAGGTCGTTCATTTCTTACATAGAAGCCTGAGTTACAAACACCTGTAGCTAGACATTCGTCCAGTTTTAATCCTGCCATATATCCTCCATAGAATCCTGCATTGAAGATATCTCCTGCACCTGTGGAAAGTTTAGGATTAGGAGTATATGGTCCATCAACTATGAATGAATTGTCTTCTGTTGCAACTGAAGCTTGTTTGATACTATGAATTACTATTGCCTTTATTTGCATCTTATTATGAATATTTTCAGCAAGTTCTTTGATATCTTGATATTCGATACTTGCATTTAGAACTTCAGCAACTTGAACTGCTTCAGATTCATTAAGACCTAGTATTACGCCTGAGTTTTCATTAATTTTCATTAATAAATCAAGACATTTTTTAAGATCTTCTCTGGATCGTTTCTTTGGATCAGTCAGGTCAATATAAATTGTCTTTACTTCAGCAGTTTTGGAAAGCATTTCAAATAAACCTTCAAATATCCCATTCATCATCGGTATCATTGTCCAGTTGACAAAAGCTAAATATCTAGAGTAATGAATTTTTTCTCTGAGTTTATCTAACCCAACTTTTTCAAGGAGCATTTCCCAGCTTAAATTCAGGATTGTCTGAGGATAGTTGAACATAACTTTTCCGTCATTCATTTCAAAAGCATCAGTGATACCGGGATCAGAGAAAGAAATTACACTCTTACATTTATCGGTAAAAGGTTTAAAGATAGGTAATACTTCATTTTCTCCCAGTGAACCGATAAAATTCATAGTATTTCCAAGTTCTATCAGAGAATTTGCCATGATAGGTCCGTTCCCGCCCATACTTGATCTTTCTTTGACAATCTCAATGTTCATACTTTTACCAGAGGCTGATCTAATCCTATCCGAAAAAGTAATTATATCTTCGATCGGGGTATAATTCTCATGATCTTTTCTTTCTTTCACTGGTCTTAAAATATTATCAATGAATCCATCGAAGCCGATAAGGACTTCTTTACTATTTTCTGCTGAGTAAAATCTTTCAGCTGTTCTTTTTAATAATTCTTTATTCATGTTTTTTCCCTTCGTCATCCTGAACTTGATTCAGGATCTTTTTTCCCACAGGTTGAAACCTGTGGTTATGGGTGTTATATCCCGTTGGGATAATCTTCCATTAATTCTCGATTTTCAATTTATTTATAACGCTTATATGTTCTTTTGTGATTTTATCACTTGGGAATAGCGAGAATCCAGAAGCTCCTCCATCTATTGAAAACTCTATTGCTTCAATGAAATCTGTTATATCCATCTCGGGCAGATACAAACCTGCATAGATCGGCAATTCTCTACCTGCATGAAAAATACCTTCTCTGATCGAGTCAGCTATCCATACTGTATCTTCATTGTAAAATGAATTATATAGCATTGGGAAAGCACCATCAATATTCCATCTTGACCAGTCTTGTCTTACCATTATTGAAGCCATATCAGGGGTAGGGAAGACTGCAGCAGTGATCTTCTTGTTCTTGGCATGAACTTTTTCAGAGATATGATTAACCAGATCGATCACTGACTTTAGTCTGAATTCGAACCAGTCATCATCCTGCTCAATGTTTTCCTTCGTGGAAATATCTATTCCGGTTTGTTCTTTAAACTTCTGCTTACAAGTATCACAATAGCAGAAATCGAACTCAGGATAATATTTATCCTCAAGGTCATAATTTTTCAATAATCCAACGGGTAAATACTGATCAGGATGTCTTATGTAGTCAAGATGTATTCCAGATATTGAATCAATTTCAAGGATCTTCAATATTTTCTCTGTGATATATTCTGTAACTTCAGGTTTTGAAGGGCATAACCATTTGTAATAATCTACATATGGTGGATCAGTTAATGAACTCTGTCCAAGTCTACTTACATTAAACCAATCAGGATGTTCTTTCTGAACAAACTCATCATTATTTACATTCAGAGTCCAGAACCATGCTTGAACTTCAAGTCCAATGTCTTTCGCAATTGGTGATATCTTTTTCAGAAAATCAATATCTCCACCTAAGAATATTCCTTCAAATCCATTCTCTTTTAGAGAATTAAAATCTTCTTTCCATTGATCAGTGCTTTTATTTTTATCTTCATGTACCCAAGTATAAAATTCCATTATTTATCCATCCATATTTTACCATTGTTATTTACATGCCACTTCACTTTGTCCTCTGAGATCAAAGTAATTTCGAACATTGTATTTGTAAGTTGTAGATCAGGATTAACATCTAGATCTTTAATTTTTAAAAATGAATATAGTTCTTCCAAGTTGTGAGGGTATATTTTGTTTTTATCTTTGTAATATTTCATTCCGTAGTAAAGCTGACGTAATATCCATTTCTCTTCTGCATAAGATTCAACAACTTCATTTATTTGCACATCATTTTTTCTGAATTCTACAATCCCCCACATTTCCGGGAAATGCATAGCGATTAAACCCTGTGGAGACCAGACCCAGTTATGCTCAGGAGCTTTCTTCTTTACATATTCTCCATTGATTATCTCTGTATCCCATTGAACTCTTGAGAAGTTAATTCTCCACTGTTCCTTGTTAATTGGAGGACCTCCATGATTTGCAGCTTCTTCAAGAACTTTCCAAGGTATTGCTACTTCAATAGACCAACCCTTATCAATATCTGACGGATCGTTCAAAGTTCCGTCTAAGTTTAAAGCATACTTAATATCTCTAACATCCCAAGCATCAATTGCATGACCACCATCTCGATACGGTTTAGTCAACATTAGGTCCCAAAGAGTTCCGAATAAATTGAACTCTAACTCATAATAGTTATGAGTATCTCCATCAGGATCTATGAATATCTCAAAATCATTATCATAGTAGATCACAGCATCTCTTTCTGTTAAAGTTGCCCAGAGATGAGGTTCCACCATTTCCGCATAGAAATACATGTATTCGTTATCCCAGAGCATCTTAACTTTAGTTTCAAATTCAGGTTTCGGCTTAAGATCACCTTCAATATCAACAAATAGATCAGTCCATTGTGCATTTATCCAAGCAGTTTCAGATCCTTTTCCATCAAAGTTAAGTTTTTCAGATGTGCTTAGACAAATATAAGTTTCTGGGTCATAATCAATCTTAGGAACTCTGAGATCAGAGTTCTTTAATACATTTTCAATTGAAAACAATTTTACGACAACAAAAAATAGAATGATTGTTTTATTGTACTTCATGTATACTCCTAACAAGTTTGTTATAAAGTAAAATATTATTCGATAGATTTAAAGTAAAATATTCTTTATTTTGTGTACTACAAATAATGAATGGGTTAAATATGAAATACTTTAAGAAAATGGTCGGTGAGAAATGTTATCTTTCACCAATGAATGTTGATGATTTTGAGCAATATACTGAATGGATGAACGATCTTGAGATTACTTCTAACCTTGGGACTTCAAGTAGTGTGCTCGCGCTTCATTCAGAAAAGGAATTTCTTGACAAGTTATCCAGATCACATAACTATGCAATTATTGATAAAGAGACGGATACATTAATTGGAAACTGTGGATTTCACAAAGTAAACCATGAAGAGAGGAATGCAGAAATTGGTATCTTTATTGGGAATAAGAATTTTTGGAATAAAGGTTATGGGTCTGAAGCTATGAAACTTTTAATGGGATATGGATTTAATTATCTGAATTTAAGAAACATAATGTTAAAAGTTTTCTCTTTTAACGAAAGGGGAATAGCTGCTTATAAAAAATGTGGATTTAAAGAGATCGGACGCAGAAGGAATTCTTTATCTATGAATGGTAAAGAATATGATGATGTTTATATGGATGTATTAGATGATGAGTTTAGAAAATTAATTATAAGTTAATAATGAAAAAAAACAGGATAAATAATCATGACAGTAAAAAAAATGATTCTAGTTATTTTAACAATCACAATAATCTTTTTTTCAGGTTGTAGTAGTAAGTCTGATGGTTCCTTGGATCTTAAGCTTGCTTTGACTATTCAAGGAGATATTGACACTAAAGATTCAACAAGAACTTTCAGTGAGATCGAAGACATGGATTTTGATAGCCAAGGCAATATCTATTTGCTGAATTCAAGAAAAGGGAAGATTTTGAAATTTAATGAAGTTGGTGAATTTATTACTTCTTTCGGGGATATAGGAAAAGAACCAGGACAATTTCTAAGTCTGGATTTTGCGGTCATTGATGATGATATATATGTAAAATCATTTCCTATTAAAAAAATCGTAAAATTTGATAATCAGGGTAAGTACTTGGAATCTTTTGATTACACGAATGAGGGTATGTTCAAAGGTGTGATAGGTGAGATACTTCGCAGCGTATCAAAGGATAAAATTGTTGGATATATCAACTTTGTCAAAGAGACTCCTAATGGTCAGTTGTTATTCAGACATAATCTGGCACTCATGAACAAGAAATTCGAAAAACTTGCAGTATTAAGAGACTATGAAACAGAGTTCGATCCTGCTAATATAAGATACTTTGAATCAGTATCGAAATATACCAATGGTGATGGTAAAATCTATGTTGCTGAAAATAGCCAGGATGACTATAAAATAAATGTTTTTGATCTGGATGGAAAAAAACTTAAACAGATAACTCATGATTATAAGAAATTAGAGTATAATGGGTACGAGAGAGAAAAAATCAGGACACTTAATTTACGTGCCAATGGAAATCTAATGTCAGAGAATAAGTCATATAAAAAATCAATTAACGATCTTTTCTATGATAAGTATGGGAGATTATTAGTTTGTTCTTCAATAGAAAGAAATAGTAGAAACCAAAACGATTTTATTGTAGATATTTTTAAGGATGGAACTTTCATAAGTACTACTAAAGTTAATGGTCTGATCGGTGAAGATTTTGTTCGTAGATTTGATTCGAAAATATATTTTTTCGGAGATAAAATTTATGAAATAGTTAATAGTAAATCTGAAATAAACATATATGGTTATTAATTATGAATATGAGAGAAGAAATTATGGATATAAAGATATCCGAAAAAAGTAAGGTTGAATTAATTGATGGGCTTTTAAAATTTTGTAAGAATGATCTAGATGTTGAAATTGGAAATCTTGGAGCAAGTTCTTTGTTTGATCATATAACAAAGAAAATAGGAAAAGCTATATACAATCAAGCTATTGATGATGCAAAAGAATACTATCAAGGAAGACACAACGAAATCGATATTGATTCATGTATGTTGTTAAAATAAACTAAGGTTCAAATTATATGTGTTCTTAAAATAAACGAAGGTTTGAATTATATGATATTACAGGGAACTCTTGTTAACGTAGGTGCAGTTATCGTTGGGAGCGTGATCGGTCTGATCATTCATTCTAGATTGCCTAAAAGAATAACCACAACAGTTTTTCAGGGAATAGGACTTTTTACTTTATTCCTAGGTTTTTCAATGGCCTTGAAAACAAATAACATACTGCTAATGGTATTCAGTATTGTTTTAGGCTCTATCACAGGTGAATTATTGAATTTGGAAGATAAAGTCAATAAACTCAGTGAAAAGATAAAGAAAAAGACAAAATCAAAGAATGACAAGTTTACTGAGGGTTTTGTTACAGCATTCATGTTGTTCTGCATGGGATCCATGACTATTTTAGGTGCGATTGAGGAAGGACTTGGTGGAGTGTCTGATCTTTTACTGACAAAATCATTAATGGATGGATTTGGATCAATAGCTTTATCTGCTTCATTGGGATTCGGTGTAATGCTTTCAGTGATCCCTATGCTTATCTATCAAGGTGGTTTAACATTGTTTGCAAGTCTATTGGAAGGATTCTTCACTGAGGTAATGATAATGGAATTATCTGCAGTTGGTGGGATCATTCTTATTGGTTTAGGTATTAATATACTTGAATTAAAAAAGCTAAAGATATTGAACATGGTACCAAGTTTACTTTTTATAGTGTTACTTACTTATTATTTCCAATAGACAAAAATTTAGAAATAAAAAAAGGGAAGCTAGTTAGCTTCCCTTTTTTTATGTAACGAATATTTCTATTCGTTCTCTTCACCAAGTTTATTTATTTTTATCAATCTAGCTCTGACTGCAGATCCTGTTCCAACATTACCACCAGTCATATAACCACCGTCTCTACATTGTAAAGCCTTAACTCCCCAATCATCTCCGGCAGTATCATATTTTTTTGACCATACAAAAAATAATTCTTTACTTAATTTAAATGTCCAAGTTTGCTTATCGGATTCGGTACCGTATCCTGTAACAATATATCCATCATCCTTAGTTTGATCAATACCAAAAGCTTTCTCATTTTTTTCAGCATCACCAAAAGAATATTCCCACAATGCACCATCATCATCACCGCTAATTAAAAATTCAACTATCCACGCGTCAAAGAGCTTAGCTTTAACAGGGGCATCATCTTCTTGATAAGTTTCACCGACCATTATTACATCTCCGCTATAGCCACCGTGTGATTCAGTAATACCAAATCCAGACTCGTTTTCGTATTTACTACCTAAGCTACGAGAAGTTAACCATGAAATATTTACTAGAGGATCTAAATAATCTTTCAACGCATGATGTTCATTATCAAAGTCACTCATTCTACTCCAAGTCGTAGATTTGTTATAATTACCGTAACTATCAAATTCGGCAAAGAACATATCTGTTTCAGGTACATTTCCATCATACAGCCTGAAATTTTGCCAACCAGTTGTTAGAATAGTTCCATCATCTTTTACTACGAGATCGGTAATAAATTGGTCTCCCATTTTTTTAACCCACTGATCTACTACATACAAGACTCCACCAACATCAATATAAATACCGTGTCCAGTTATGTCTCTCCAAGAGTTTTGTGCACCATTCCATGCGACATTACCATTACTGTATACTTTAATAAGTCTTACATCATAACCAGTTTCCCAAGTAGGACCTGGTACGATAAAATCTACAGAATCTGTAGGTATACCGAGAGAGTCTAGTACCCAAGTAGTATCTATGTACATTTCCTCAACACCAAGAGGATTTAAACTATATCCACCAATGATAAATCCATCATCAATAGATTTTCGAATCACTGTGCCTCCATCATCGATACCAGTTAATCCGTAGTGCTTGTTCCAAATTAAGCTACCATCTTCTGAATTGACCTTTCTTGCCCAAGTATCAATATCGGTACCATTATCTCTCCAACCTGCTATAACAACACCACCATCATACTCTCTATCTTCAACAATACTTTCTGCAATACCAACATCAGCTCCAATGTTTTCAGCCCAAAGTTGATCAGCTGCTTCATTCTCTTTATTATAGGCATATTTCGCAACTCTAGTTCCAAGTATAGAATCAGAGGCAACTGTTAAATATCCCCCATCATACGTCTGAACAATAGACTTAAGTTCATATCCTGTACCTCCAGCATCAGTTATGTCAAATGTTGGGATAAATTCTTTAAGTGTGAAATTCAAAGTTTTTCTCTTAATGACATCATAAATATCAGTTACTTCGAAGTTCATTATATAGCTACCAATGGCTTTGTTTTCTGTTTCATAAGTAAAATCGAATGTCGTATCAAATGTTGTTGCTGTAAAGAAAGGTGTCGTTTCACCATCCAAATATGCATCGAAAGATTTAAACATCGTACTATTTCCAAGCATTTCAATTTGGATCTCAATAATATCACCAATATCATATTCTGCAGGATTCTCAGGAAGTATAATTTCAATGTCAATCCATTCACTATTTGGTCCTGGTTCTCTCAGATAAATAGGAATCGTTACTTCATCCGTAGCAAAATTAGTTCCAACAGCTTCAACTCTTAAGTCAATATCACCTTCAGGATATCCAAGAGTGCTTATTAATCGAGTGATACTGATATCCAAAGCAGTTGTTTCTGCAAGCAGTGCTAATTCTGCTTTATCCAAGGATACAACAGGATTAGTATCAGTTCCTAAGTAAAAGTTTAATTGAGAATAATTTTCAGTTAAACCAGTTAATTGAACAAATACAGGGAAATTTCCTTCAATGTCAAAACTGTCGATTTCTACAGTTTCTAGCCCTAGATTTGTAATATCAATATCAATTACGATAGGATCAGTATCATCAGTAGTAGTATCAGATGAACATCCGGTTTGTACGAGCATAGTCAACGAAAGTAACGCTAACAAAAAGAATATAGCTAACTTCTTCATTTCTTAATCCTCCGAAAGATTTTTATTTTAATAAATTATATTAATTAGAACTTAATTTGCATAAAGTTTGTATTTAAGGCAAGTCTTTTTTTTTTTAATTACTCAGTAGATCCAGGTTCTCAAGCGCTTTTCGACTAGCTTCCTGTTCAGCTCGTTTTTTAGAGGTTGATGATCCCTGAGATACTTCTTTACCATCGACGATAGCTTTTACAGTAAATACTTTCTCATGTTCAGGTCCTTCTTCACTGATTACCTCATAAGTTGGAGGTTCTAAACCATTAGATTGAACGAGTTCAAGTAATTCAGATTTATAATTTCTAGTCAGAGTGTTTTCAAGTGCTTTTTTGATGTCCTCTAAAACCAAAACTTTTATAATTTTCTCTGATTTAAGAATCCCACTATCAAGGTAAACAGCTCCGATTATAGCTTCAAAAGTGTCTTCAAGGATTGAAGATTTATCTCTACCGCCGGCTCTTTCTTCATACTCGCTAAGCAAAATATGTTCACCAAGATTCATTTCTCTTGCAATAAGAGAAAGGTTTTCACCGGAAACTATAACAGACTTCATTTTACTGAGTTCACCTTCATCCAAATCCGGATAAGTCTTATAAAGATGCTTAACTACAATAAAATTTAGTACAGAGTCTCCTAAAAATTCTAATCTTTCGTTCGAATCAATTCTTTCCTGAATAGTTTGAGAAATGAAAGACCTGTGCTTTAGTGCAGTAAGCAACAGGTCTTTATTTTTAAATGAATATAATATTTTATCTTCAAGCGTTTTCAGGTTATCAAAAACAGATGTATCCACACTATCCTCTTCATTTTTCGCAAAGAATTTTTTAAGCAAGATTAACCTTTAAATTTTTTTACGAGTATAGAAGAATTGTGTCCACCGAATCCAAATGTATTGCTAAGAGCATAATCAACTTTTCTTTTGATTGATTTGTTAGGAGTATAATTCAAATCACACATTGGATCAGGAGTTTCTTGATTAATCGTAGGATGAACAGTATCAGTTTGAACTGCTTTTATTGTGCCAATAAGTTCAACAGCACCTGCACCACCTAATAAGTGACCGATCATTGATTTTGTTGAATTAATAGCAATTTTATAAGCATGTTCACCAAAAGCAGCTTTGATACCTACAGTCTCAGGAATATCACCGGTTGGAGTTGAAGTACCATGTGTATTTATGTGGTCAATATCTTCAGGTTTAATTCCAGCATCTTTAACAGCAGCTAACATAGCTCTTTTAGCTCCACCACCTGCAGGGTCAGGTGCTACAATGTCTTTTGCATCACTAGTGAAACCTATTCCAGCGATTTCAGCATATATTTTTGCACCACGTTTTACAGCATGTTCATATTCTTCAAGTATTAGCATTCCGGAGCCTTCACCCAGAACAAAACCATCTCTATCGTTATCAAATGGTCTGCTTGCTCTAAGCGGCTCATCATTCCTTGTAGAAAGTGCTTTCATATTAGCAAAGCCAGCGACAGTAAGATCTGTTATTACAGCTTCAGCTCCACCAGCCACCATAATATCGGCGTCACCGTATTGAATAGTTCTATACGCATTACCAATCGCATGTCCAGAAGAAGCACAAGCAGATACAGTAGTATAGTTCGGTCCTCGCAGGTTCCATTTCATCGAAATTCTTCCAGCAGCTATATCAGGTATCATCATAGGTATGAATAATGGACTTACCCTTCTAGGTCCTCTTTCAAGTAGTTTTTTATGATTGTCCTGATAAGTTTCCATTCCACCAATACCACTTCCGGTTATAACTCCAAATCTATCACAGTCTGTTTTTTCAAGATCAATTTTAGAATCTTCAATAGCACTTTTAGCAGCAACTAAAGCATACTGGGTAAATCTGTCCAATCTTTTAGATTCGTTTCTTTCAAAGTGATCAGCAGGATCAAAATCCTTAATTTCTCCGGCTATTTTTACTGAATGTTCAGTAGTATCCCATCTTTCTATTTTAGATATACCATTTTTCCCATCAAGTAAATTTTGATAAAATTCTTCAACATTATATCCTAAAACTGTAACTACACCCATTCCAGTAACAACAACTCTTCTTTTCATATTATTTCCTAAATATTTAATATTTCAAAATTATTTCTTTGGCATTCTAGCAACATTATTTATAAAAAACAAGGGAAATGAATTTCCCTTGATAATAAATATTTTCGTTCAAAAAATAGATTACTCACCTATTTCTCGCTTATTATTTACTTATTACTCACCAAGTTTTTGCTTAATAAAGTCTATTGAAGTTCCTACAGTTGTAATTTTTTCTGCTTCATCTTCTTCGATTTTTATATCAAATTCATCTTCAAACTTCATTACAAGTTCAACAGTAGCTAAAGAATCAGCACCTAAATCATTTATAAAGGAAGCTTCAGGTACAACACTTGCTTCATCAACACCTAATTCGTCCATAATAATTTCTTTTACTTTTTGTTCGATTGACATATTTTTCTCCTTAATGTTTTTTGAATGCTTTTTATCAATGGTAATATAATTGAAGGTTAAATCTTAGTCAAGAATTTAATCAATGGTTTTTTATGAAGTATTTTTATTAAATATAGATTTTTTACTGTTGACAATTTTCGTTTATATGACTATTATCATAATACGCCCCATAATAGTATTATGAACACACGTAAAAATTAACTATTATGTAAAACAAATTAAAGTATAAGTTGAAAAATATAGGTAATGTAAAAAGGGGAGAGTTTTATGAGAAAAAGTTTAGTCTTACTGTTCTTAGTGATGGTTTTATCACTATTAGCGAACAGCTATGACGTGAATTACTCGAAGGTTTCAAGTTCAGAGATGAAGCTTGACATTAACGTTGATTCATACAGTCTAAGTGAAGTAAAAGCAGATGGTCAAACATTCACCAGAATAGATTTTGAAGGTGGTGTAAGAACTAATGAATTAGGTTATGCTGAATTACCAAGATTTAGTAAATCAGTTCAATTATCAAGTGACAAAAATGTAACTTTGGATTTTGATGCAGGCAAATATGTTGACATCAAGCTTGATTACCCATTGTTGCCTTCAAGAGGTATAATGTCAAGAAGTATGGACATAAGTAAAATACCTTATGAAATAGCTAAAGAATCTATTACAGATTCATGGTATCCTGCAAATATTGTAGAAGGAACAGATCCTTTTATCTTGAGAGATGTAAGAGGAACAAGTGTTATTGTTCATCCTTTTCAGTATAATGCAGCAACACAAACTTTAAGAGTTTATAAAAATATCGCTGTATCTCTTGTAGACAATGATAGTAAACCTGTGAATCCATTGATCACAAAATCTTCAACTGTTGTTTCAGAGATGAACGGTATGTATAAAGGCATGTTCATTAACTATAATGAAACTAAAGTAATGGATGTTGGAGAACTTGGTGAAATCCTTATTGTTTATACTTCTTCTTATGGTGGACTAACAGCTTTAGAGCCATATATCCAATGGAAAGAAGAAATGGGTTATACTGTAAATACTTTAGAAGTATCTTATGGAACTGATCTAAAAGTTAGTGGTGACATCACAACTGCTTATAATGCTAATAACAACATACTTTATGTTCAATTGGTAGGTGATTGGGCAGCATTAAAATCTGAGTATTTGAATAGTTCAACATCAACTTACGGATCTCAAGATCCAATGCTTGGTTGTGTAGTTGGAACTGATCAGTACATGGACATTATCGTAGGACGTTTTTCAGCAGCAGATGAAACAGATGTTGAAATTCAGATAAATAAAGCTATCAACTATGAGAAGAATCCTGAAATTGGTGGTTCATGGTATGATACAGCAATGGGAATTGCCGGTGATGAAGGTCCCGGAGACGATGGTGAGATTGATTATGAGCACTCAGAAAATATCATAAATGGAAGACTTTTACCATTTACTTATACATCAGCAAACACAGTTTATCAAAGTTTAGATTCATATACAAAAACTAAAATCGTTGAATATGTAAACACTGGTACAACTATTATCAACTATACCGGTCATGGATCATATGATTGTTGGCAGTCTATAGATGGTGGTTATATCTACAATGCCGACATCGCAACAATGAACAATAGTAATAGGCTTCCATTTATTCAATCAGTAGCTTGTTTAGTTGGAAATATATATTATGCAGCAAGTGATTGTTTTGCAGAGACTTGGTTAAGACATCCAACTGGTGGAGCAGTAGTAGGTTGGTTCTCAACTATCAGTCAGCCTTGGTATCCTCCAATGGTAGGTCAGGATTATTTTAATGATATACTTGTAGGTGGATATGACTATTCTTCAAACCCTGGTGATGGAGTAACTATCACTGAACAAAGAACTCATTACGGATCAATTGCAGTAAATGCATCAAACCAGATGCTTTTAGATAATCCAACAGATGCATCAACAAGAGATACTCAGGAAGCATGGACTATCTTCGGTGATGTTACTGTTCAGGTTAGAACTGATCAGCCAACATTGATCGACAATTCAACAACTACTTTACTTCCAAGTAATTATTCAACAACAATTACTGCTGGTGGAAGCCCTGTAGAAGGTGCAAGAGTAACTCTTTATCAAAACGGAACAAATTATACTGCACTTACAAATTCAAGTGGTAATGTTTCAATCGATCACGGTTTCGCAATTGCATCTGATGTAACTGTTACAGTTACTGGATTTAACTTAGAAACTGAACAATCAGTTCTAATGGTAACTGGTGATCTTGGTGGTACTTTTGTTTTAGATCATTCATCTTTAGATTTCGGAAATGTAACTGTTGACGGAAGTTCTACAATGCAGTTTACAATTACAAATACACACAATACCGAAACAATTATTGGTGACATCACTACAATCACTGGTTATTCAGTTGCAAATGCTGCAAAGAATATATTAAGTTATGCTGTTCCTACAAACAGTTCTAAGACATTTGATCTAGTATTCTCTCCAACTGCTCAAACAACTTATAGTGGAAATATAACTATTACATCTTCAGATCCAAGTCACGATCCTGAGTATATTTCTGTAACTGGTACGGGTGCTTTACCTGATATCAATGTAGCAGCAACAAATACTGGAACATGTGCTCCGGATGAAACAACTTCAAGTGTACTTAATATTGAAAACACTGGTTCTTCAAATCTTACATATAGCGCATCATTCGAGTACACAGGATGGCCTGGTATGAAGGGAGATATGGTAGTTGAAGAAAATGATTTTGAATCTGGACTTGTTTATACGAATTCTGGTTCATGGTCAGTTGTTTCTGGTGAGGCCAAAACAACCACTCAAGGTATTTCTACTTTAACTTCTACAGTATTTGATGGAACTTCTACAAGTGATTTATTCCTTGATTTTGATTGCGCGAATCTAATTAGATCTGGTGGTTATTTTCAGGCTGAATGGTATGATGGTTCAGTATGGACTCAAGTTTATAACGGAACTGCAACATATAGCGGAAGTCAGCATATCGCAATTCCTAATACTGCAGTTCAAGTAAGATTTATAGCTAATGTTACTAGATCTCAAGGTTCAACTGGTTGGCAGACACTTGATAATGTATTTATTTCAGGTCCTTCTGCTTATTCTTGGTTAACACTTGACGGTGGTGTAACAATTAATGGTGTGGTAAATGCTTCAGACACGAATGCTATCACAGTTGGTTATGATGCAACAGGACTTGCTGTAGGTGAATATACAGCAGATATTACAATAATTTCAGATGATCCAGACGAATTTTCAGAAGTTGTTGTGGCTACTTTCACAGTTGGTGGTGTAACACCTCCTCCAGGAATACCAGCTAATGTAAGTACTAGTATTTCAGGTGCGGATATTGTGGTAGATTGGGATGTTGCAGCAGATGCGACAAGCTATGATGTTTATTCATCAGATGATCCTTACGGAACATTTACATTTGTAACAAATGTAGCAACAAATCAGTATACTGTAGCTGCTGATCAGGCTAAACTTTTCTATTACATAGTAGCAAAGAACTAGTCATTGAATAGAATGCATAAAGAAGCCGGCTTTTAAGTCGGCTTTTTTATTTCTTTAACATTAGTACGAATGGTATTGCAGCGATTGATAAAAATGCAGTTACTAAATATGTTGTATCAAGACCGAAAATGTCTGAAAGAAATCCGACAGTAAGAACCATGATTGAACTTCCAACAAAGCTTATGGTCATATAAGTACCGTTTAGAAATGAAAGATTTTCAGTATCTCTTTCCTGAACAAGTGCCATAATGATCGGATTTGATCCGAACAAAATGAATCCTGAAGCGATTAAGATTGGGAAAATCATAAAACCAGTTGAAAAAATAAATGCGAACATTAAAATAGGATTTAAAGAGGCAAGAATAAGAAGGATATTTTTTCTTCCGAATTTATCTGAAAGCATTCCAATAGTAAAAGTGCCGGCTGCTCCTGCAAATTGAAGAATAGCCAGGGATATTCCTGCAATCCAAAGGGAATTTCCTTTAGCAGTCAAGTAAGTTGGTAGATATAGAGTTAAAGCTGAATGCATACCGGATCTAAAGATTACGATACCAGATATGATAGCAAAGAAACCTAGATATTTTCTATAATTTGCTTTTTTCCTGTCTTTTGGGTCGATTTTCTTATGTACACTGATCTTTCTGAATCTAAAGAATAATACAGCAGCAACTGCCAGTCCTAGAGGCATAACTCTGTAAGTTCCCTCAAATCCCCACAAGCTAACTGCACCAAGGATCAAAAGTGGACCAAGAGTTCTGGCAAATTCTCCGCCAAGCATATAAAAACTCATTCCAAGACCCAGTTTTTGAGGAGCTACCTTTTTTATTATAACTGGACCGGGAACATGAAATATACTCGTACCGATACCTGCTATGAAAACCAGTATGAAAAGAGTGATAAAGTCAGGAACAGTACCAAGAAGACTCATACTGACAGTTATAATTATGATACCTATTATCATAAAGTATTTTGCGTCTATCTTATCTGCGATTATGCCAAAGATTGGATTTAAAAGAGATGGTATTTTTCTAGCAAAATCAAGCATACCTGCCTGAAAATTTGAAATTCCAAGTTGTGTTATCAAAATTGGAAGAACAGGAGCAAGAAATGATGAATACATATCACCGATCAAATGAGCAAAAGAAACAGTAAGTACTGTTGCGTAATCAAATGATTTTTTTACTATGTTTTTATTTTGAGTAATAATACTTTACCTCAGTTATATTATTACGCAAATATAAAGAATTATTTTCTGTTTAATCAATGATATTTTGTATATTTTTAATTGAAAAAAAAATTAGATAGGTAACGTATGGAAGTACTAGAATTATTAAAAGAATTGATCAAGATAGATTCCAGAAATCCATTTGAATTAGATACTATTAATACAATAGATATCATTAATAAACAGTTATCCATTGGTGGAAATGAAATTGAGATAGCTGAATTTATTATGGATAAATTGATAGAATATGGATTTACTGTAGAAAAACAATTTGTTCATTCAAATAAAAGCAGTAATAAATTTTATAATATCTTAGCAGAGAAGGGTACTGGTGATCATTCAATCTTATTTTATGCTCATATGGATACGGTTTCTGCAAATCCATGGTTGAGTAAAAATGATGCTCTCACACCTAAAATGTCGAAATTAGAATTTCAGGGAAAAGAAAGAGATGTCTTAGTAGGTCTTGGTTCAAATGATATGAAAGCAGGTATTGCGATAATGCTTGAAGCTTTTAAAGATCTAAACCCTGAGGATCATAAAATAAAGCTCTGTTTTGGAGTTGATGAAGAATTTTATTCCTTAGGATCAAATAAGTTGGTTGAGAGTGAATTCTTAGAAGATGTGAAAGCAATTATTGTTCCAGAGATAGGAGATGGTCCAAATTATATCTACGGTGGTGGTTCGATAGGAATTGGACGATTGGGTAGATGTGAGTTTGAAATTGAAGTTCATGGAACAGGCGGTCATGGTGCAATTTCGATGGACGAAAGTTTTATAAATGCGGCTGTTGAAGCTTCAAAGATAGTAACTGCTTTAGAAGACCATAGGAAAACGTACAAAGATTCTTTTGAGTTCTTTCATTCTGAAGTACCAGATACTTCTGCTATTAATAATATACAAGGGTCATATTTTGTAAATAAAATAGATTGCGGTGATGGCTCACTATCTATTCCGTCAACTGGAAAGATATCAATAGATTGTACTTTTACACCTAATATGACCATTGATAAATTGAGAACAATGTTTGAAAACATTATTGAAGATCTTTATTCAGAGAATATTTTAAAAACTGTTGATATCGATGGTGTTACAAAGAAATGTTCGGTAAAATTGAAAGACAGACCGACTCCGTTCAGTGAGGGATATCTTACAGGGGAGGATCATCCGTTTACTCAATTTGTAATAGAAAATGTAAATAAAACGACTCCATTTATGAATTATAACATGGGATATTCTGTTGCTGATGAAAATGTTTTTAAAAGACATTTCCCTAAAACTCCGGTTATTGTCTTAGGTCCTGTTGGGTGGAATTCTCACAGAGCTCATGAATGGGTCGAAATACAAAGTATCCTAGATCTGGTAAAGATCTACGGAGACATTGGAAAGAATTTTAATGAATCATTATTTTACTAAGATCATTTTTGAAATTTTCTGTTGTTCTTCAGTTTTTAAAACAGCGTAGTAAATCCCACTGGATAGATTGTTCCCATTGAATTCATAAGAATGCTTTCCAGCATTTGTAAATCCATTATGTAATTTGTCAACTAAACTACCGGTCATATCGTAGATATTCAATTCCATGATTGAAGACTTGTTAAGTGAGAAATTGATTGTTGTTGTAGGGTTGAATGGATTTGGGTAATTCGACAAAGCAATAGATGACGGTAATTCGTTGTTCTCAATATCCATTTCTATCCCACTGGCTGGAAGAACTAAAGCATCCATCCACACACAATCATCACCGATACTACCAAAATCATTTTTGGAATATGTCCAGGTAAAAGTTTGTATTCCAGGTCTCAAATTATATGTTACAGATCTCCAATCGTTTAATCCGGACCATAAAGGAAGATCTTGGTAATTCATTAAGACATCATTGATATAGAATCCTAAAAAATCATTGTCTTGCTCAGATGATGTTTTATATGCAAAACTAATATAATCTCGTTCAGCTACATTCATTGTAAGTGATAAGCTTGATGATAAATGGTCAACAATATATCCTGACCTGATAGATTGATCTCCTGTGAAGGATGTTTCATTAGTTAGAAGCCATGGCTCTCTATCATTTTCCCAAGAAATGGTACTTTCTGTTAATTTGTCATATTCAAAGTCTTCATTTTCACCATTTGAATTAAAGACATAAAAATCCATAGTATATGCAATTTCTTTATCCGGAACTTTGATCTGTAAAGTTAATTTAGAATTTCCCGTATAATCTCCCTTCAACAGTTCTAATTCCCAATTGTTTGAAGATCCTGACACAGCTAATTGGTTTGAATTAGATATTATCTCAAAATTAATATTTTTTCCATCTTCGACATAGAAATAATCATTCAAATCAATAAGAGTTACATCATCTTGAAGAATTATATTATTAATTGACTCTCTTTGATAAATTCCCTCAAAAGAAGACAAGGTAAGGTTGAACATATTTTCCATTTCTTCCTGAGTTGCTGCGTTACCTAACTTGCCAATAATTTTATTGTTTTTCCCAATGAATAAAAAGTTTGAGTAATAATCTGTTTCAAATTCGAAGTATTTTTGATAATGACCTAATTCTATTTCTGTAGCCATATTATAACTGATGAAATTAATTTCCTGAGTATATTTTAGATCAGGTATCAAGTTCAAATTTGTAGATGCTCCAACCAGGTAAATGTCAGTATTTAAATCAATATTCTTATATGCTTTTTCGAAAGTAGATGCCTCCGGCATCGTTTGTATACCTGATCAACTGTAGCAAGCAGTGTAAAAATGGATAACAACAGCCTGACCTTTAGATGTCATATCCTGAATGTTCCTTCTGGAATAAAAAATATCACCATAATCATTCCAATTTACATCCTCAAAGGAAATATCACCAACATTGATTAAATCGTCACCTTCACCTGAAAAAACTAAAGATACCAAAAACAAAGTTAAAAATAGAATATTTTTCATAAGACATTTCATCCTGTTTAGTTTCATTACATAGTAACAATTATATATAAAAAAGTCTACAACAAATATGAATAAACTCATATTTTGTATCAAAACCGATAAATTAGTTATAATTAAGTTTCATTTTATACGTTATATTAACTATATTATAGAAATACTTAAATATGCATACAAAAATAGATTGGGTGATATTGTGACTGATATTGAAGAAATAATTAAAATTGTTAATCTTTTAGCTCAAAATGAGCAAGTTTTAGCAGATATGTACTTTGCTTATTCCAAAGAATTTCCAACATTCAAACTTTGGAATTTTTTAAATGAGGAAGAGAAAAAGCATAACTGTCTTGTTCTATCAATCCTTGAAAACGTTGAGGATGGATCTATACAATTTAGTGACATGCATTTTTCTGTCAGGACAATTAATATTGCAATAAATCAGGTTAAAGAAGAAATCTCTGTTGTTGAAAAAGGTGGTAGAAATCTTGAGCAGGCTATTGAATTTGCAATCAAAGTGGAAAAATCAATGCTAGAAAAGAATTTTTTAAACTATTTCAGCAGTGATGACCTTAGTATCCAGAAAGTTTTAGATGAACTTAAAACCGATACAAAATCACATCAAAATGTTTTAGAATCAGCTCTTGACAAATTTAAGAAAGAGAAAGAATACAATTCCTACGAGAGTATTGTTAAAAGGATAAATAAAGAACAAAATTAGTAATAAAAAATTTAATAATTTATAAAAATGGCAGGAATTATGAAAGAAGTATTTAATTTGATAGCTCACCAAATTGAGCATGAGAGTACACTGAGTAAATTATATAAAACTTATTCCATAAAATTCCCGGAAGAGAAAATTTGGAAGGATTTAGAGTTAGCTGAAAAAAAACACGCCTCCTTGATCCAACAACTTATCGGGAAAGTTTCAGATGATACAATTTGTTTAAAAGATGATCCGATGAGATGCGAAAGTATTAAATTGTCTATAGAAAGAATGAAAAATGAGATTGATAAAATAGATACTGTTGAAGTAGATCTCCTGCACGCATACAAAACAGGATTCGAGATAGAGGAATCTATGATAGAACGTGAATTTTTTAAGTCTCTAGAAACTGATGCTCCGTTTGTAGAAGATATTTTAGGTAAGATCGTAGCAGATACTGAAAAGCATAGAGAATCTTTGATTTTAGCTAAAAATAATTTTCTAAATAGATTGAATCGTGGTCAAATAAGTGGAAATAGTACAAAAAAAGAAAATGATATTGTAGAAAATAAAGTACCCTTCACGCGTGATGAAATAATAAATTTAGACAGAAATTTAGATAATAAATAAAAGTAAAATTCTTTTAACGGAGTAATTTATGAGCAATAAAGAAGAAAATTTCGAAATTATTGAATTATTGGCTTTTCACGAAGAAGCAATAGGTAACTTATACTCTGTTTTAAAAGTTTACTTTCATGAAATGGAGATATGGGAATTCCTTTCAAATGAAGAATTCAAGCATGCAGAATGGATAAGATCTATACTGGATAACGTTGTTGAAGGATCTGTTCAATTTGATAAAAGGTATTTTTCAATAGATAATATATCGAAATCAATAGAGTCTATTGTCGATTTTAGATTAAAGTTTGAAAAGAAAGGTGCTAAACTTTCAGAAGTGATTGATTTTGCTAAATCTTTAGAAAATTCTATTATTGAAAGAAAAATGTTTGACTCGTTTTGGAGTGATCTTAAAGGGATTCAAAAAGTACTAGATGATCTTAAAGCTGATACTGAGTCACATAAAGTTACTTTAGATATAGAACTTGATAAACTACTTGAAATTCATAAATCAAAAGAAGAAGAAAGAAAAGAGATTGATAAAGGATTAATCTTACTAGGTTATCATGCTGAACATGAAAGGATGATAAGTCAATTATATTCATATTATAGAAAAAAATTTCCTAAAGAGGGTGTGTGGTTGTTTCTGGTAGAAGAGGAAAAGAAACATGAAGCTTGGATCAAGCAGATAATTATAAAGATAAATGAAGGTAAGATCAAATTTGATCACAGAGACAGCTCAATTGAAGATGTGAAAATATCATTGCAAAATGTCAAAGATGAAATGGCAAAAGTATTCACAGATGAATATGTTTTAAATACAGCTTATTCATTTGCTTTTGTTTTAGAAAATTCAATAATTGAGAAAGATCTTTTTAAACTGTTCGAATCGGATGATCCAATAATTGCGGAAATATTAAAAAATCTTTCTAACGACACAAAAAAACATAGAGATATTATGAACTCAATTAGAGTAAAAAATATTATTAATTTTGATTAAATTTGGCAGGAATAATGCAAGAAATATTAAAAAACATACCTAAAGTGGATAAAGTTCTAGAGAGTAAAGAGCTGGAATCATTAAGAAAAAAATATAAACATGAAATATTGGTAAAACTTATACAATCTGAATTGGATAAATTACGCAAAGATATTTTAAAAGGTAAAAAGAAAAGTATTGATAAAAATATTTTATCTAAGATGTTAGACTCGATAAATAAAAGGTTCAAACCTTTTACTCGTTCTGCAGTAAATGGCACTGGAATCGTACTGAATACTGGATTAGGTAGAGCTCCATTGGCTGAGAGAGCATTAGATAATCTTCAAAGTATTCTTCAAGGTTATTCAACATTAGAAGTAAATGTTGAAACCGGGAAAAGAGGTCGGAGAGAAGATAAAATCAGCGATCTTATAAGTATTATCACTGGTGCCGAAGCAGCGACCGTAGTAAATAATAATGCAGCAGCAGTTATGATATGTATTAATTCTTTAGCTCAGAGAAAAGAAGTAATAGTTTCACGTGGGGAACTAGTAGAGATCGGAGGTTCTTTTAGAATGCCTGATGTTATCAAGAAATCAGGTGGAAAGATGGTTGAGGTTGGTTCTACGAACAAAACTAGTATCGAAGATTATGAAGAGGCTATCACGAGTAAGACTGGAGCATTGGTTAAAGTTCATACTTCAAACTACCGCATTGAAGGTTTTACGGCTGAAGTAACTGTTAAAGAACTTTCAGAACTTGGCAAAAAGCATAAGATCCCGTTTTATTTTGATCTTGGTGGAGGTATATTCTCAGATCTTGCAAAATATGGTCTACCTCATGAACCGACAGTTCAAGATGCTATTAAGGATGGTGCTGATATTTATTCTTTCAGTGGAGATAAAGTTCTTGGCGGTCCACAATGTGGTATAATAGCTGGTAGCAAAGAGCTAATAGAAAAAGTGAAAAAGAATCCTTTGATGCGTGTAATGAGAACGGATAAAATAAGACTGGCTCTTTTAGAAGAAACTCTTAAAATATTCGTTGAAAAAGATCCAATAGATTCCGGTCATTTGACATTGAAGTTACTATCAGCGAAAAGAAATGATCTTACGAAGAAAGCAACAGATTTAAAGAAAGAGATCGAATCTATCGTTCCGGAGAAATGGAAAATCATAGTTGAGGAAGTTTTGGATCAAGCTGGGTCAGGAACTTTACCAACAGAAAAGTTAGAAGGAGTTGCTATTTCTATAGAACAAAGTGATATTGGCGTTTCTAAACTCTCAAAAGAAATGAGAATAATTGATGATACTCCGGTATTTGGATATATATCAGATGAAAAATATTTCTTGAGTGTAAGAACTATTTTTGAAAATGAATTTACTCAAATAAAACAAAATTTAAAGAAGATACTTAAGAAGTACAAATTATAATTGCAGATAAACCCTTTTGGAGAAGTATAAATTTTAATGGCAGATAAAACCCTTTTAGATATATTGAATCTTTCTACAGATTTCTTAAAAAAACATGACATTGATGACCCAAGATTAAATGCTGAAATTTTAGTATCTGGTGCTTTAGATATGAAAAGACTTGATATATACCTGCAATATGACAGGATTGTTAATGAAGACGAACTTGCTAAAATAAGACCGCTTCTCAAGAGAAGCTCGAATAATGTACCGGTTCAATATATTCAAGGTGAAAAAGATTTCTATCATATTAAGCTAATGCTCAACGAGCATACTTTGATCCCAAGAAATGACACAGAAATCTTAGTTGAAAAAGTAATAGAGTATATATCTGATAAAACTTTCAGGATACTGGACATTGGTACCGGCAGTGGTTGTATTCCTATTGCTATAGCAAAAGAGTGTCCGAATAATTTATTTTTTGCTTCTGATATTTCGAGTGAGGTTTTAGATATAGCTAGAAAGAATGCAGGTCTGAACGAAATGTCAGGTAAGATAAAGTTTTACAAATGGGATTTGTTTAAGAATCCACCATCTAGATCTATGAATGATATTGTTATTTCTAATCCTCCGTATATTGCTTTAGAAGATTGGAAAAAACTCGATCCTAAGGTAAAAGATCATGAACCAAGGATCGCATTGACCGATGAGGGCGATGGTTTGTCATTTTATAGAAGGATTAATGATATAATAGAAAAAATATTAAATCCGAATGGGATGCTTTTTTTAGAGATCGGATTTGATCAGGCTGAGTCTGTGAAGCGCATTTTTAATGACAAATTTGAAGATATTCAAATTATTAAGGATTATGGCTCAAATGATCGGGTTTTTATAGGACGTTTTAAACAAAATCAAAAATAAATATTGACATTTCTCTTTATTGTTATTATCTTTGCAAAGTAGTCAAAAAACTACTCAACGACAAATCTAATAACTAGGAGCTAAAAATGTTAGGAACAAATCTGAATCACATCGAATCAGCGTCATCACTGGAAAAAACAATTAATGAGAATGAAAATGTAATGGTATGTTGCGGAAGAATGGGTCCAATGTGTTTGCCTGTTTATGATGTGATGGAAAATCTGGAAGATAAATACGAGGATGTGAAATTCTTTGATATGGAGTTTGATAACCCTGAAGCTGCTATAATTAGAAACCTTCCAGAATGCAGAAGTTTTCAAGGTTTACCTTTCGTGGTTTACTATAAGAATGGTAAAGTTGCTAAGGCGACGAGCAGTATTCAAAATAAGGATGAAGTAAAAGCTATTTTAAATGATAAATTCGGGACACCTGAATAATGAAGAAATATGATACAATAATCATTGGAGCCGGTCCTGCAGGTTTAACTGCAGGGATATATTTAGCGAGAGCTAAAAGATCTGTTTTAATAATTGATTCAGGTTCTGCTGGGGGGCAAATGATCTTGACTCATAAGATAGCTAATTACCCTGGAGTGTTAGATATTTCAGGGTATGAATTAGCTAACAATATGAAGAAACAGGCTAAATCATTTGGTTGTAAAATTTTATCTAGCAGTGATATCACGAAATTAGATATTGCAGGAAAAGAGAAGTTTATTCAAGTGGATGGTGAAGATGATTTCTCGGCTGATTCTGTGATCATTGCGACTGGAGGAGAACCAAGATCATTGGGCTTAGACTCTGAGAAGAAATTCAAAGGGAAAGGGATTTCTTATTGTGCGACTTGTGACGGAGATTTCTTCCAAGATAAAGATATCGTCGTAATCGGTGGTGGCAATTCCGCATTGGAAGAAGCAGTTTCCTTAACTAAGTATGCTAGCAGTGTCACAATTGTTCATCAATTCGATCATTTTCAAGGATATGAGCATGCTATCAGAGAAGCTCAGGATCATCCGAAAATAAAGATAATTTTAGAATCTGATGTTGAGGAGTTTATCGGAGATGAAAGTTTAACTTCTGTAAGGATCAAAAGTAATAAGGATGGTTCTACTCAAGATTTGAATGTTACTGGTGGTTTTATTTTCATTGGTTATATTCCAAGAACATCTGTTTTTAAAGATATTTTGGATATCAATAACAGGGGAGAGATCTTAGTAGATTCGGATTTAAAGACAAATGTTAAAGGTGTCTTTGCTGCTGGTGATGTTATTGAGAAGAAAGTTAGGCAAGTTACTACTGCGGTTAGTGATGGGAGTGTCGCTGCGTTAGGTGTAATTGATTTTCTAAATTCGCATTAAATAACAATGTAGGGGACGATTTCCATTCGTCCCTTTTTTATGTTGTCATTGCGAACACCTGCGGTGTGTGGCAATCTGTTTTTTCAACGTTACTTTTCCATTAATGAAAAGTAACCAAAAATCTAGTCTGCCATTTTAATCTCCTAGCATCGTGCTGGTTTATGTCAGTATCGATCTGCCTCTTATCCAATGGCAGACGGGGTATATTTTACTTCATGGTATGTAATGAAAAATCCATTCCATACCGGTCGTAAAATATATGATAAGAGGAGCCGCAAACCTATTTGGCTTCAAAGTACCCAAGAATGTATAAATTTACGAAAATGTTAAAGCATTCGGACTGATAGATGATTACGTTGGTGCCATTTTGCAAAAGTTGTAAAAGTTTACAACGGTCATGGCAAAAACCAGTGGGTAAGTGCGAGTTAAATATCTAAGTAACCCATTGATATTTGCCAATGTTAGAGGTTGTTAAGTTCAAATATTTTTCTTAAGTCATCTTGATGAAAGATATACTCTTTAGTAGAATCTTCAGTAATTATCATTCAATATATCCAATTTTTCTTAAAAAATCTTGTCTAGCAGTGTAAGCTTCTGTTGAATGAGGTTTTTTTAACCAAGGCACGTGACCTGCTCCTTCAAGAACTTTAAACTCACATAAATTACCAGCCAATAGCATTTTGTCCACAAATTCCTTAGCTTCGGAAATCGGTATTCCATAATCTCTGGAACCATGTATAACTAAACAAGGGGGTGCGTTAGATTTTACAATATTAATTCCTGATATTCGGGCAAGTCTACTTTTATCCTTAACAGGACCAAATTTATTTGTTTGGTCATAACCTGAGGCATATAATAACATTACTGTTGGTTTAGAACTGATATTTAAGTTCTCACTTGGATTATCGAGGCTATCTAATAATCCTGTTGCGATGACCATTGCTGCACCACACGAGTTACCGGCTGCGATAATCCTATTTGTATCAATTTGAAGTTCTTCGGCATTTTCTCTTACCCATCGAATCGCCGACTTTGCATCTTCTATAGCAGCAAATGGCATTGTTCCATGTCTATCGTAGATGCGATATTCAAAAGAAATTTGTACAAATCCATTACTATCATAATGACAATGCCAATCAGGTTTGCCACTTGAAAATCCACCACCATGAAAATATAGTATTGCACCCCTTTTTTCTTTTGACTTTAAGTCTTTAGGTTTGAAAATATGAGCATCCAAATCAAATCCGTCAATCTGTTTGTAGGTTCTAGTAAGATAGTTTTGTCTTTTACTAAATTCTTTTTGGTAATAATCATTAATTTCTTGCTTGTATGAAGAATCAGTACACACATTATTAAATTCTTCAATTAGATAAGCAATATTCTTAACACCAAAATTATCAATATGATCATAAATATAACGATGAAGCCAATAATTACGGACAGTATCATTGCTAAACATTTTAATAATAGCAGATTGATATGCAGTTATCCATTGGTTGTCAGATTTGCCTAATTGCGGATTATTAATAAGTTGGTCGATAACTTCTAATCGTAAGATGCTGCTCATTAATCGTATATAGTTCTTATTTTTAAGTAGTTTCGCATCATTATAGTCAAATGACTCAATGTAACTATATCTCTCTCTAAATTTTAGTTGGTCTTCTAAACTAACATAATCATAATGTATTACAGGATACATGTAAATAAGTCTGTTAAAATTCAACTCCGTATTTAGCTTATAATATTTAGCAAACCATGGATTTTCTTTTCTTTGGTTGTTCCTTACAAACTCATCGATTGGATTAATAACCTGAAATTTTAGTTCGTTTATTTTTTCTATATACTCTTTCTCAGAAAGTGCTGTTAGTTCATTCCATTGATTCTTAAAATAATCTGTAACAGGCTTAGTCCTTACAGTTAAATCAACTAAAAAAGATTGAATATTTTTGTTTGAGCCTGAAAAAGATATTGTATTATAAAAATCTTGAGCATTAAACTCGATTTCCAAAACATTCTTTGGCTCAAGGAATAAATCGGTTTCTTCTCCGTGATACATAAGAGTGTATATATCTGGTTCTGATGTTTTAAATTTGAGCTCGAAATTTCCTAATGAGTCAATTTTCGCTTTGTAATCACCAATTTGTATTATTCTACTTCCATAATTATTAATCTTTCCTTTTACAAGAATTTCATTTTGCGAATATCCCATTTGGAAACTTATCAGAATCGCAATCAATAATATTAAATGTTTCATTTTTTTCTCCTTTTTTTATTTGTAGGGATTTCTAACCATTGTTTATATTTTTCTTTTATCATTTTATTATATCCTCAAATCATACTTCTCAAAATACTTATTTTTACTCAAGAGCTTAAACTTTTAACCGCTAACGGATATGGCAAAAAGTAGTGGAGAAGAGCGAGTCAAATGTCTAAGTAACCCATTAATATTTTGCCAATGTTAGCCCTTGTTCATTTTTCTTTTATCATTTTATTATATCCTCAAATCATACTTCTCAATATACTTATTTTTACTCAAGAGCTTAATCTTTTACTTTCAGCTATCATCAACGACTTATTAAGTCTTAACATTCACTTCATCAATATTTTACATCTTAAAAAAAATAGAGTAACCCTAATTGCATCATTACATATATAAAGA
>JAQIDB010000168.1 GCA_027858225.1 Candidatus Delongbacteria bacterium | reverse complement strand
TTGTTAGATGTCGTTCCAATTCCAGATCCATCTATGAGAGGAAGAAAGAAAACTATTCTTGAAGGAACCATTCCTTCGCCATTGGCAAAACCATCCGGATGTGGATTTAGAACTAGATGTCCGATTGCAACTGAGGAATGTTCTAAGACTAAACCTCAATTTGAAAAGTTTGATAATAATCACAAAGTAGCGTGTTTGAAAGTATAAATTAGATTAAAAAAAATTCTTAAACGGGTTGTTTTATTCGTTAATTTTATTTTTTATATAAAATATGATATCTTCTTTTGACAATGTTGATTCCACACCACTTACATTATCCCTTATTATGTATAGATTATCTTCAAGTAACTCAGGATCTACAATGATAAAATAAGGAACACCAATCTCTTTAAATTTATATGTTCTTATCTCAATAGTACCTTTGTCATCCATTAAGGTCTTGAATTCCTTATTAAGATCTGTATGAAGTTTCTCAGAACGCATTTGAACCATTCTATCCACCGAACTTTTAGGAAAAACACAACATTTAACCGGGGCGATCTGAGGGGCAAAATTTAAACTTGGCATCTTAGAGTTTCTAACTTCAAATTCTTCATAAGCATTGAATATCAAAGCAAGTATCAATTTATCTACATCAATGTTTATGCTTATCATATGTGGAAGTAATTTTTCATTTCTAAGATCATCAAATACTCTAAGTTTATCTATTTCATCTTCCAAGAAACTTTTATCGTGGTTTTCAAAATAGAAATCGATCCTATCTGAGACCGTAAAAATAGTTTCTAAACCAAATGGATATTTGAATTTAGTAATAAATCTATCAAAAAAATAATCATCAGTGCTTGGATGATCTGCAATATTTTGAGAAGCGGTAATCATAAGATCGGAGTTTAAACCAATTTTACTGAAAAACTCCAGAGTGAAATCATTCCACGTGTTAAGCATATTGTTAGAAGAAGAAGGAATAACAAAATATTCCATATTTATATGACACGAATTTTCGTGAGTGAAATTAAATACATCTGATTCAAATTGTTCTCTGTGTACCTCAGAAATTCTATTTATTCCAAATGGGAGCTTCATTTTCTTTGAAGTATAAAGTTCTGAAAACATTTCCAAAATATTTGCATCGGAATATTTTGTTGTTTCTAATATATTATTAAGAGCAACAACTGTATTATTTCTCCAAGCTGCTTTAATATTATCTTTAATAAGATTCCCTAGAGCTCCAAGCTTCCAAACATAATCATCTGGATTATCAAGATCAAAAATTTTTGTGAATAAAAATTTGTCATTCATGAAATTTTCGATTTTAAGGACTTTATTATTTTCATTTTGTTTTTCACCATCGGTATAGCTTGGTCTTTTGTTCTTTCGTTCTAACATACTCATCTAGATCTCCGATACAATTTTATGATTAATATGAAAGTCGGTGTATAAATTGAACATATTAATAAATTCTTTTCTAATATGATCCTTTTGGTCTTTTATTTTGTAAATTCTATCAAATTTGACCTCTGAAATATCTATCAAAATTTTTGATAGATTCTCTGATACAGGAAAACTATACTCTGAAGTACTTTTACAATTTTTACACAGTAAGTTTCCATTTGAAATATCGATATATTCTAATTTCTCATTTGAACTACAAACAGAACATTTAGTAGAAATATTAAAATTTATTCCTAAGCACCATGCCAATTGATAATAGAAATATATTTTCGTATTGTTCGAAGAAAATTCAGTGTTCTTATCTGTAGCTTCTAGTAATTTCTTTACTAAAAAGAATATCATCCTATTTCCATCCAAGTCGTTCAAAGGCAATTTGTTAAGTACTGTGAAGATATTTAGTATAGTCTCAATTCGGTCGTAATTACTTCTAATATAATCAAAATTGTCTAATAATTCAAAGTCATTAATTTTATATTTGTTTTTTTCCTCGATGATTTCAAGCTTAACATAGTTCATTGGCTGAAGGATTGATCTACCTATGTTCTTCTTTGAATTGAAGCCGTGTTTTACGATAGATATTATTCCATGATCAGGAGTCAAAAAGTATAACAGTCTACCATTTTCCCCATATTTGTCACTTCGTATTACTATTCCATCAGTGTTGATCTCTTTTATCATATTTTCTTAGCTCTTAAAATACAACCTGGAACTACTGATTTGAAATATTTTACGACAACTATCTGATTTGGATTCGTTTTTGTTACATCTCTACCAATAGCGTCTTTGATCTCTCTGAAGCTTATAGTTAATATTCTTTTATTCGGGATTACGATATCAATTTCCTGGCCAGGATAGAATGCCCCTTTAACTTCAATGACCATTTTTTCTTTATTGATAATTTCTTTAACAATACCAACAATATCGTGAGTAATTTCAGCTTTTCCTGTGTCGTAGGATTGAGAAGCTTTAATGTTTTTATCTAGAAATTTAAATGTAGTATATCCCCGATTAGAAACTTTTTTCAATTCAATTAACCATTCAGGATTTGTCTTATAGTTGTCAGGATCATTTGAATAACTGTCAAGAGCCTCTCTATAGGTCTTAATCACGGAAGATAGATAACTTAAGGTTTTCATCCTTCCTTCTATCTTTATCGAGTTAATGCCAGCTTTAACGATCTCTGAGACATGTTCAATTAAGCAAAGGTCTTCAGAATTGAAAAAATAAGTTCCTCTCTTGGCTTCTTCCTCAATATAAAATCCTTCGGGGAGTTGTTCCGAAGTAATGTTATACTTGAATCGGCATGTCTGATTGCATTCACCTCTGTTTGCATCTCTGTTCTTTGTATGATAACTCAGCATACATCTGCCCGAATAACCCATGCACATTGCACCATGAACGAACATTTCAAGTTCAATACTGGTTTTACTTCGAATTTCTCTGATCTCTTCAAGAGATAATTCTCTTGGTAAAATAATTCTTTGAACGTTCAAGCTTTCTAAGAACTTTATTGTTTCATAGTTCATTGCAGAGAATTGAGTTGAAATATGAACTTCTATCTCAGGAACAACTCTTTTCACTATGTTAAGTATTCCAAGGTCTGAAACAATTATCGCATCCACTTTGATATCGAATAGGAATTTTAAGTATTCTTCAATACCGACGAGATCTTCATTATGAGCTATGATATTCAAAGTCACATATAGTCGGACATTGTTTTCATTGCAATATTTTACAGCTGCTTTAAGTTCTTCATTGCTGAAATTACCTGCAAAAGCTCTCATTCCAAGAGATTTTCCGGAAAGATAAACAGCGTCAGCACCGAACTGTATTGCAGTTACCATTTTTTCATAGTTTCCTGCCGGAGCCAAAAGTTCTACTTTGTTATTCATTTATTTGTATCCTTATTTAGTCTTCATAAATTATGTTATGTAATAAACCTAAAATTAACCGAATTATCAATAGATTTCTATTTATAATTCTAGGTAAATTAAAAAAAAAGGTTAACATTAATTTTGTCCGTAGGGGCAATCCCTTGTGGTTGCCCGTTATAATTAATATGTAATATATTTGAAGGGCGACCACAAGAGTCGCCCCTACGGATTACATTATCGACAGGTAAGTCAAAAGATTTAAAAAAATAAAATAAAAGCTTCCTGTGAAGGAAGCTTTTATTGTGTTGGTTGACTAAAAAAGCCCCTTCAAGAAGGGGCTCTCAGTACACCATAGAGGATTTGAACCTCTGGCCTACGGATTAGAAATCCGTTGCTCTATCCAGCTGAGCTAATGGTGCATTTTAACCGACCCAAATATAACATTAGGTTGCTAGTTTGTCAACAAGTTTAATGCTTATTTGAAGTTTTCTTTCAAATTTCTGTAAAAATTGAACTTCATACTCTGTAACAATGGAAATTGAAGTACCTTTTTCACCTGCTCTACCGGTCCTGCCTGCTCTATGAGTGTAGTTTTTAGAATCTTCAGGAACATCGATACTAATGATATGAGTAACACCTTTAAAATCAAGACCCCTTGCTGCTATGTCTGAGGCAACAAGAAGGTTAATCTTATTATTTCTAAAATCCCTTATAGCCTTTTCTCTTTCAGCTTTTTCCCAGGATCCATGAATACAGTCAACTTTCAAATTGTGATATTTAAGCTTATCAGCTAAAACTTCAAGTTCATCACTTCTATTGATAAATACAATTGCTTTTAAGTTTTTAATATTTGCTGCAAGGTTTCTTAATACTTTGATCTTATCTCGAGGATCACAAACGATGTATTCATGAGAAATATTTAGAGTTGAAATCATATCATCTTCAATTTGAATAACTTTAGGTTCTTTCATCATTTGTGTTAGTTTATCTATTGAACTATTCGGAATAGTTGCTGAAAATGCCATAAGCTGACGATCTTTCATTGTAGTTTTTATTACAGCTTTTGTTTGAACCATATTATTTGCATCAATCAATTTATCGGCTTCATCAAGGATTATTGTCTTCACAGTGTGCATTTTTATACGCTTTCTACTAATCAATTCCAGGAGTCTTCCTGTTGAAGCTACTATAATCTGAGGTTTTTTCTTCTTTAGATTTTCAATCTGTCTTTTAATGTGAACGGATCCTAATATAGGTTGAGCTGTTATTTCTATACCTGAATTTTTTATTAAACTTTCAATTTGTTTTTGAATTTGAATAACAAGTTCGTAGGTAGGGGCGAGGATCACCACTTGTAGAGCTTTACTATTCTCATCAAGTCTTTGTAAAATAGGTAATAAATAAGCTAAAGTTTTTCCTGTTCCAGTGTCAGAACTTGCAATAATATCCTTATTTTCAAAAATGAACGGAATTGCTTGTTCTTGTATAGAAGTGGGAGTTGATATCTTTTCAATATTTAATGCATTAACTAAATTATCATTGATATTTAATTTGCTGAATATGCTTGGCATTTTTATTCCTTATTAATTATTTGTCTAATGTATAAAGTAAAGGAGTATAAAACAATCAATTAATTCTATTTGCAAAAACACTTTATGAAATTTATATTCTTTATAAGTATTAAAAAGAATAAAAATAAGATCTGGGATTCAACAAGGGGATTTTATCCCCTTGACCGATCAAATCGGAGCAAAGACAACAAAGGGAAACAAACTATGCCTATATTCCAAAAATCAGTTATTTCTAAATATCTTAAGAACCTTGATAAGACAAAAGTTGATGGAGCTTTTGCGAGATTCAAAGAAACTTTTACCTTTACAAAAATTGAGATCATAAAAACTCTAAAAGAAGAAGAATACCAAGATGGATTTTTAAGGGA
>JAQIDB010000126.1 GCA_027858225.1 Candidatus Delongbacteria bacterium | reverse complement strand
TTTATTCCAGCGCGGTTAATTATTCACATGCTGAAACACTTGACTATGTTAAATATTTCGAAGAAAAGCATATTGTAGAAAAATATTTACATTTGATCAAAGATGCAAAAGCTGAGGTTAATATACCTATAATTGCAAGTATCCATTGTAAAAGCAGTGGAAAATGGATTGAATTTGCTGAAGAAATCGAAAAAGCAGGTGCGGATGCTATCGAGTTGAATTTATATAACCTTCCTTCAAATCCAAAAATAGATGAACATAAGTACATGGAAAATGCTTTCAGCATCATAAATAGCATTAAAAAACACATTAGTATTCCATTTACTATGAAACTTAGTCATTATTCAGACAATCTAGCTCATGACCTGCAAAGAATTTCAAGGACTGATGTTTCCGGTCTTGTACTTTTTAACAGATCCTTTAACCCTGACATTGATATTGACTCTGAGAAGATAATTTCATCAGGAAATCCTTATTCATCTCCTAATGAAATAGTAAATTCACTGAGATGGACAGCAATTTGCTCAGATTTTCTTGAAACTGATCTCATTTCAGCAACTGGTATTCATAATGGTGAAGGAATAATCAAACAGATCTTAGCAGGGGCTACAGCTATTCAGATGGTATCATCATTATACATAAATTCTTTATCTGTAATTGAAAGATCATTAACGGAATTGAATCAATGGATGACCGAGCATAACTACTCTTCCCTATCTGATTTTAGAGGAAAGTTGAAAAGATCAAATATCCCTGATCAAAAATTCTATGATCGTGTTCAATTCATGAAAAGTATTAACGAGTTAAAATAGGAAAAATCAATGGATCTATCAACTTTATTCAAAATAACTTACGGTATGTATATTGTAAGTTCAAAAAATGGTGATAAGATAAATGCACAACTTTCAAATACAGTTGTTCAGATATCACCAGAACCTGCCACGATGTTAATAAGTGTTTCCAAGAAAAATTTAACACATGAATTCATTGAAAAAAGTGGTGTTTTCACTATTAACATAATATCCGACTTGTGTGAAATGACTGATATTGGTATGTTTGGTTTTAGAACAGGAAGAGATTTTAATAAGTTTGAGTCATGCAAATATAAGTTAGGTAAAAATGGTGCACCTATCATCTTAGATAAGATGGTTGGGTATGTTGAATGTGAAGTGATCAACACTGTGGATTGCGGTAGTCATACTGTTTTTATTGGTAAAGTTACTGATACTGAAATGATAAACTCAGACCTTGAACCAATGACTTACGATTATTATTTTAAAACTCTAAAAGGTAAGTTATCAAAAAATGCCACACATTATCAGAAACCTGAATAATTATCGTAAAGACGTATAAAGACATACATAGACGTACGACTAGTACGTCTCATAACAAGTAATAAATAAGTCGGTTTACCCGGCTTTTTTTATTTATATTCCATGCATGAGAAAAAACACACAACATATTTTAGATTTTTGTCCTACCTGTAAACTATACAATAATATTTGTATTTGTTCTGAAATTAAAAAGTTCGACCTTGATACCAGGATTTCGATCTTAATGCATGTAAGAGAAAAAAGAAAAGTTTCAAATACAGGGAAAATTGCTGCTCTATGTTTAAACAACAGTCAAATAATTTATAGAGGTGAGAAATACCCAACAACAGACATTAGTAACCTGATTTCTGCTGATCATATCAATTTGTTATTATACCCTGATTCTACGATGGAATTGAATACGGCACTGATAAAATCGTTCGATAAACCTATAAATTTAATTGCTCTCGATGGAAATTATAACCAGGCAGGCAAAATGTTTCGTTCTGAGACTGTCTTGCAAAATGCGATTAAAGTAAGACTTCCCTATGGACAAATAAGAAAAGATAAACTTCGTTCAACTTTATATCCTGAGCAAATATCCACGATAGAAGCGATAATCAATTCATTAGAAATAATTGGTGACACGAAAGCAAATGAACATATGGAATATTTATTTAATGAAATGACATTACGTTTAAAAAAACGCGGACAAAACGTATAAGAATTGTAGTGCATATTTATAACTTCTCTTTTCTACCACCCCGTCCGACTCTGTCGTCCGCCCCTCCACCGGAGGGGAATTTTTCCTTCCCCTCCGGTGGAGGGGTGTCAGCCACAAGCTGAGGTAGTGTATATTAAATTGTGTCTGAGGACAAACTAATGTTATATTAGCATAATAACCAAAAAATGTTAAATAACAAAGGAGTCTGCCCTCATGACAAAGATAAAAGAAAACCTTACG
>JAQIDB010000026.1 GCA_027858225.1 Candidatus Delongbacteria bacterium | reverse complement strand
GATACCGAATAGCTGAATGCTTCTAAATCGGAATTAGACTTATATAGTTTGTTAATAGCATCTTTAAGCTCTTTTCTTGAATCATTAACATCCTCAAGCAACAAAACTAGAGATTCTTGTCCTTTACTTATTTCCTCATTTTGATTTTCGAGTTGTTTTGTTCTTTCATTTACCTTCCACTCAAGTTCTTCATTCAATGATTTTAAATTATTCTCTGCATTTGTTCTCTGATCATTTTCAAGCTTTAAATCTTTTAAAAGGTTCATTGTTGCTTTTTTATTTTTCTCAAGTTCTAGAAGATTGTCCATCTTCACAGTTTCATTTATCTTTCTTTCTGTGATGTCTCTTGCTATTCCATAGTACAATACTGTGTTGTTTCGTTTATATTTCATAGTACTGACTTCTACTGGGATTAATGTCCCATCATTTCTAATATGGGTTGTTTCTATGGTAATATTCTTATTGAAATCTTTATCAACCCAAAAATTCAAAAAATCATCTATAGGTAAACTTGGGTTTAAATGATCTATACTTTTGCCAATAATTTTATTTTTAGTTTTACCCAACATATTACATGCACTTTTATTGGTTTCAATAATTATTCCCTTATCATCCATTAGATAAATAGCATCGGAAGCAGTTTCTACCAGATTGCGGTATTTTTCCTCACTTTCTTTGATGGACATTTCAGCGATTCTTTTATCAGTCACATCATTATAAATTGTTACCACATCACCTGAAGGTATTTTAAAAACAAAATTCTCATAATAATTATTATAATTCTCATCAATATAGACTGTTGATGGAAAAAATTCAGACTCTCCAGTTTGCCAAACTTTTTTCATAATATCAATCAGTCCATGTTTGTCAATTTCAGGTCTAAGTTCATACAAACTTTTTCCTATCACTTCATTAAGTTCTTTCCCTTCAATTTCAAGACTTTTTCTGTTGAAAAACTTAACTATATAATCTGATCCTTTTTCTCCTTTATTTAGAACCTTATAAACACCTGATCCACTAGACATATTATCAAAAATTCCGAAAAGAAGAGATTCCCTTTCAGATAATTCGTTTGTTTTAGTCTGAACCTTTCTTGAAAGAGTTCTATTCCATCCTATTATTACTATTATCGTGATAATAAGCAGAATTAAAACTATTATTGAATATTTGATAATTCTTGAATAATTTATTTTCGTTGGTTCATAAGCCGAGAACCACTTGTCGTAAATCTTTTTATATTCTCCGGAAGCTTTGATCTCTGAAATCGCATCATGAATATGTCCGATAAGTTCTTCATTCCCCTCTATTACTGCAAAGCAATACTCTTGTTGGAGATATGATTGCTCGCTTACTCTGAGATTTTCCAGTTTTTCCTTTTTAATATAATACTGAGCAGGAATTTTTGTGATAAAAGCACAGTCATATTGTCCTTTAGATAGTAACTGCAATGCTTCATTCGCAGAATTAACAGTTTTAATTTCCTTATCAAATCCCTGTTCCAGCAAATAGTCGTGCATAACATCACCGTCTATCACAAGAATCATTTTTCCATTGAGTTCAGAAAGTTCGTTAAAAGTATTTGAACCTTTTCTTGTAATTATAGCATGATCAGTTATCAAATGCGGAGTGGAAAATTCATAGTATTTATCTCTTTCTCTTGAAAAACACATCCCAGCAATTGCGTCAATTTTATCTTCATTTAGTTCAGTACGGACATCTGACCATACTCCAAGTTTAATCTCTATCAATATTCCCAAATTCTTTGCAATAGCTTTTATAAGATCAATATTATATCCTGCAGGCTCACCATTTTCATCCAAATATTCATAAGGAGGATAATTTTTATCTCCACCAATAATTAATGTTCTTTGATTAAAATCACTAATAGGGGAGAACCATTTGTTTTGAAGTCTTTCAAATGTGCCATCAGCGATAACAATTGATAGACCTTCGTTGAGATTTGACAGTAGTTCACTGTTACCTTCTTTTACAGCGAAACAAAAATTTTGCTGGAAACCATCAAGTTTAATATTTAAAGGAGCAATATTTTCAAGCTTAAGCTGATCGATCAATTGAAGACCCATTACTTTCTGGGCAATAACCGCATCACATTCTCCGTTTTCAAG
>JAQIDB010000200.1 GCA_027858225.1 Candidatus Delongbacteria bacterium | reverse complement strand
TAGTGCTCTTAACATTGATGTTAAGTTTAGCGTTTGCTCAAGATGAGGAAACTACTCCATCTAATCCTGAAAATAATGGTGATACAGGTGTTTCGGGAACTGCGATAATCGGTGGTATTAGTATCGATGGAAAAAACTACCAACAGATTGGATTTAGATTTGATGTGCCTATCGGTAAATTTGGTTTTGGATTGGATGCTCAATTGTTGATAGATGAAGAAGGTAATATTCGTAGTGAAGATTGGGATGAAGTTGGAGATTATATAGATAAAATCTATTACTTAAGATGGGCAAGAAAAGGCGATCCATTCTACGTAAGACTGGGTGGTTTAGATTACACATACCTTGGATATAATATAATTGTTGATGGTTACTCTAACATGATAGAATATCCTGCTTATAAAAGATTGGGTATGGAATTATCATTTGAAGGTGAGAAATTCGGCGGAGAAGTACTTGTCAATAATTACAAAGAGCTTTTCACAGATAAACCTGGAATGCTTTTCGGAGTAAGAGGTTTTTATAAAGTTTGGGGAGATCTTGCAATCGGTGCGACTTATGCTACAGATTTAAATCAATTTAATGGTTTAAGAGATAATGATGATGATGATTATGCAAATGAAATAGACAGATATCCGAATGATGAAGACCTTGTTACAGAATATGATTATTATCTTGACCTGTTCAACAATGATAGTACATTTACAGATCAAGCAATAGCTGCAGCAGATGGTAAGATTGATACTTTGACAAGAGAAGACCTACAAGGATACCTTAACCTTGAAGAGCAAGTGACTATTTGGGGAGTAGATCTTAGTTATCCGATTTTCAAGAATGATTTTATGAATATAGATATTTATGGTCAATATGCTCAAATTCAGGATTATGGATGGGGTTATTCTGCACCAGCTTTCAGAGTTAAAGCAGGTCTATTCATGCTATCTGCTGAGTATAGACATACTGATGGAGAATTTTTATTTGGTTTCTTTAACCCAACTTATGAAATGGAAAGAGCAACTTATGACGGATCAACACAAACCTTCGTAACAAAAGCTCAAACTCTTAAAAATACTCCTGCACTCGATGGTGTATTCGTTGGATTGCAATTCAATGCATGGGATTGGTTCACACTAAACTGCGATTATCAAGACCTTAAAGGTGAAGATTCAGAAGGAGATGATTATGAAGTTAAATCTCTAAGAGGTGAATTTGCAGTAAGTGAAACATTGATTCCGAAAATATCTATGGCAAAAGCATACTACATGCAGGATAATGTACTTGATCTATCCGAATGGAAAACACCAAGTACTATTATGGGATACAGCATGGGTTATAATATCAATGAAGGAACATCAATTATTTTTGATTATAAATATACTTTCGAAGATATGAATGGTGATGGTGAGATCGAAGGTAAAAACGAAACAATAAAGACGATTAGTATCTCTACAGCAATAAAATTCTAAACGAAGATTTGAATTAAAAAATAAAACCCCGAAATTCGGGGTTTTTTATTGATAAAATTAATTATATATCATAAATTCTATGAATGCAATTATTCAATAATAATATGATTTTTTTTTACAAAAGGGGACAATAATGCCGATGAAAAAAGGTTTTGACAGTGAAAAGTATTTGGAAGAACAAACACAGGAAATATTTGAGAGAGTTGAGAGGTTTAATGATAAACTATATCTTGAATTCGGTGGAAAATTACTTTTTGACTATCATGCTTCGAGAGTCCTTCCGGGATTTGATCCTAACGTAAAAATGAGATTGTTGCAGAAACTTGCAGATAAAATTGATGTTATAATGTGTATCTACGCAGGAGATATAGAAAGAAAGAAGATCAGAGCAGATTTTGGTATTACTTATGATAGAGATGCAATGAAGACTATCGATGATTTTAAATCCTGGGGAGTAGATATTAACTCTGTTGTAATCACAAGGTATGAAGATCAACCATCTGCAAAGGCTTTTAAAAATAAATTAGAAAGACGTGGAGTAAAAGTTTATACTCATAAATTCACAAAAGGTTATCCGACAGATGTTGATCTTATTGTAAGTGATGAAGGTTATGGAGCAAATCCATACATTGAAACTTCAAAACCGATTGTGATCGTTACGGGACCGGGACCGGGAAGTGGAAAATTAGCTACTTGCTTAAGTCAGATGTATCATGAGCATAAAAATGGGGTAAATGCAGGATATGCAAAATTTGAAACATTCCCTATTTGGAATTTACCATTGAGTCACAAGGTTAATATAGCATATGAGGCAGCAACTGTAGATTTAAAAGATGTAAATTTGATAGATCATTATCACTTAGAAGCATACAATGAAAAAACAGTAAATTATAATAGAGATCTTGATGCTTTTCCTCTGTTAAGAAGAATACTTGAAAAGATCACCGGTAAAGAGGCATTTTACAAATCTCCGACAGATATGGGTGTTAATAGAGCAGGTAGTGGAATTTACGATGATGAAGCTACTCAGAATGCATCTCATCATGAAATTATTAGAAGATACCTAAGATCAGCATGTGAATATGCGTTAGGAGTGATCGACAAGGATACTCTAGAGAGATCTATGCTTATAATGAACAATATTGGAGCAAAGGTAGAGGATCGTGAGGTTTTGGTAGTAGCAAGACAAGCGGCTTCCGATGCAGAAAAAGATAAAAAAACTAACGATGGTATTTTCTGTGGAGCTGCGCTTGAGTTAGAAGATGGAACTATGATAACAGGAAAGAATTCCATCTTAATGCATGCTTCATCAAGTTTGATTATAAATGCGGTTAAGCATTTAGCGGGAATTCCAGATAATATTCACCTTATTCCTGAGAATGTAATAGGTTCAATTTCATATCTCAAGAAGGAAGTGTTAAATGGTAAGGCGGTTAGTCTAGATTTAGAAGAGATGATGATAGCAATGAGTATTAGTGCAACTTCAAATCCTGCTGCTGAGATGGCGGTCAAACATTTAAAAGACCTGAAAGGGTGTGAAGTTCATATAACTCATATACCGTCACCGGGAGATGAAGTAGGTATGAGAAAACTTGGTGTTCATCTAACTTCGGATCCTGTGTTTTCTTCGAAAGACCTATTTTTCACCTAAAGTATCTGAAAGTTCTTGTATGAATTTAAAGATCCTTGGTCCCGGGATCGTAGCATAATCTGAAGTGAACAGGTAGATATTTTTATTTTTCACTGCTAATAAAGAAGGTAATGAATTCCAAGAGCTCTTAGCTTGGGCTATTTCATTTTTATCCGTTAATGGAATAAGATCGATAATGATGTCAGGATCCAACCTGATAATAGTTTCTGCGGATATTTTGGGATAAGGAATATCTGAATCCAAAGCATTTTCATACCCAAGCAAGGTGATGATATTGTCAATAAAAGTTTTCCTGCCAGCCGAATAGATGAAATTTATATCTGAGCTATGATCTCTGCCAATACTGACTAGAATATTCTTGCCAGATGGTTTCATTGCTTGAACATTCTTCAAGATCATAGAAAGGGAATCACTGACTATTTTTGCTCTATCTCCCAATTTCAATTCTTCTCCGATAGATCTAATAGAAGTAATTATTTTTTCAATAGATCGTTGATCTATGACATGACTTTTTATCCCAATTTTTAATAATTGTTCCTGAAACTTAGTTTGAGAAGGTAATATAAAAGCTATATCAGGTTTTAATTTTATTATAAGTTCAAGATTCATATCAGTTATAGTTGAAATTACTTGAATGCTTTTTGCTTCTTCTGGAAAGCTGGAATACTCACTAACACCAATAATATGTTTTGCTACTCCAAGTAGAAAAAGCGTTTCTGTAATACTTGGTGCTAACGATATGATCTTTTGATCAAGATCCGGATGTGTATTTACTTTCTGTTTTGTGCATGAAATAAAAATAATTAGGATAATAATAACAACAGATATTACAGAATATATTCTCATGAAGCATCCCTTTTTATTACAATTTATCTATTTACTAAACATACAGAAATAAGATATAAAAATATTGCTTAATTGGAAATATTTATT
>JAQIDB010000196.1 GCA_027858225.1 Candidatus Delongbacteria bacterium | reverse complement strand
AGAATCGAGAACAAAATGGGTATTCACGGATCACCGACTTGTGAAATGGTCTTCAAAGATGCTCCTTGTATTTTGATCGGAAAAAGAAAATTTGGTCTTATTAAATATGTAATGGCATTAATGAATGGAGCTAGATTAGGTATTGGTTCTCAATCTGTTGGTATTTCTGAGGCAGCTTACAGAGAAGCTTTAAAATATGCTAAGGAAAGAGCTCAATTCGGTAAAACTATTGATCAGTTCCCAGGTGTTTACGAAATCCTTACTGACATGAAAGTGAAGATCTCAGCATCAAGAACATTACTATATGAAACTTCAAGATTGGTAGATATGTACAAGGTTTATGAGGAGATCGAAGAAGAAAGAAAATTGACACTTGAAGAAAAACAAGAAATGAAAAAGTACAAAAAAAGAGCTGGTTTCTATACACCTCTTTTGAAAGGTCTTACAAGTGAATATTGTAATTCCATTGCCTATGATGCTATTCAAATCCATGGCGGAACAGGATTTATGAAAGATTTCCCTGTTGAAAGGCTATACCGAGATGCTAGAATAACTACGATCTATGAAGGAACTACTCAACTACAAGTAATTGCTGCTATAAAAGGTGTTACAAGTGGACTTTTCGCTGAGATGATGGAAGAATATCAAAGTTCTAAAGTTGCTCCGGATCTTGAGTATCTTGTTAAGCATTTAGCAGAAATGAAAAATGAATATGTTGAAGCAATCAAAATTGCTGAAGCTCCTGAAGACAATGAGTTCTTGGATTTCCATGCAAGAAGATTGGTCGAAATGGCAGGAAATATCATTATGGGGCATTTATTAGTTTTAGATGCTGACAGAGATAGTAAATACAAAAATATCGCTGAAGTATACATCAAAAAAGGACAACCTGAGAACACTGAAAAATTCAATAAAATCAAGAGAATTGATCGAGATGATCTCGGTTTATATAAAGCACTTTCAGTGTAACTATTTAAAACTCCGCAATTTGCGGGGTTTTTTATTTGTTTAATTTTCAATTATCAATTACATCATTAATACAATTGACTTTAAGTTAATAATAATATATTTTTCAATACTGAATTAATCAAAAGAAAACAAAGATATTGAAATATAGAATAGCAGCATATATCTCAGGTTCAGGAAGCAATCTAAAAGCAATATTGGACTATAGTATCCAGAAAAAAATAGCTTCTGAAGTTGTGTTAGTAATTGCAAATAAAGATGCAAGCGGCTTAGAATATCCTGCATCTCTGGGAATTGAAACAGCAGTAATTCCTAGAAAGGAAATGCCAAGAAAGGAATTTGTTAGAAGACAGGAAGAATTACTTAAAAAGTATAATGTAGACCTTATTGTCCTTGCAGGATATATTAGAAAACTACCGAAAGAGGTTACTGACAAATACGAAAATAGAATAATAAACATCCATCCTGCCTTATTACCGAAATTCGGTGGCAAAGGTATGTATGGAATGAATGTACATAGAGCTGTAATAGAAGCTAATGAAAAGTATTCAGGACCTACAATTCATTTTGTAGATGACATTTATGATAATGGCGAAATACTCTTGCAGAAGAAAGTAGAGATATCAATTGATGATACTCCGGAAACTCTTCAAAAAAAAGTATTAGAGCTTGAACATATCGCATATCCTGAAGCAATTAAGTTACTGGAAGAAAGGAGAGAAAATTGAATTTAACACCGATAAAAAGAGCAATCATATCTGTTTCAGATAAAAAAAATATTGATAAATTCGCAAAGTATCTAGAGAGTAAAGAAATTGAAATATTTTCTACAGGTGGAACTTATAAGCTATTAAAAAAGCATGGTGTTGATGTAAAAGATATTACCGAGTTGACAGGTTTTCCTGAAATGATGGACGGCAGAATAAAAACCCTGAACCCAAAAGTTCATGGTGGAATTCTTGCAGTAAGAGAAAATGAAACTCATATGGATGAAGCAAAACAAAATAACGTTGATATGATAGATCTTGTGGTTGTTAACCTTTATCCATTTGAAGATACAATTGCAATAGCAGATGTAATATTGGAAGATGCCATTGAAAACATTGATATCGGTGGTCCAACTATGCTTAGAAGCAGTGCGAAGAATTATAATTATGTTACTATCATCACAGATCCAAAAGACTATGATAGGTTTATTGATGAATTTGACAAGTATGGTGGTACTTCACTTGATTTTAGAGAAGAATTAGCTCTAAAAGTCTTCAGTAGAACAGCGGAATATGACAGTATTATCTCTGAGTATCTTGAAAACAGGTTGGCATCAAAGTTAAAGAAAAATCTATTTTTAGAACAAGGCAAAGAACTAAGATACGGTGAGAATTCTCATCAGAAAGGTTTTCTTTTCACAGATAAGAATCCTATTGAAGGAACGCTTGCTAATGCAAAACAGATAGTTGGTAAAGAAATGTCCTACAACAACTACATGGATGCTCAGGCTGCTCTAGATATGGTACTTGAGTTTGATGATCCTGCCGCAGTTGTTGTGAAGCATATGAATCCATGCGGAGTTGCAACAGGAAAAAATTCCAGAGAAGCAATTGAAACAGCTTGGTTTTCAGATCCTATTTCAGCAATGGGTTCTGTATTGGCTTTTAATACTGAATTCGATATGAAAACCCTTCGATTTTTAAGAGGAAAAGAAGTTGACCATTTATCATTCAGAGTAGAGAATAACAAACTGATACCTGAAAAAATTAAAAGAAAATTTGTAGAAGTGGTCTTGGCGCCATCTTTTTCGGAAGAAGTTTTAGAATATATGACCAAAAATAAAAGCTTTCAAAATGTAAGAGTACTTCAAATAGATATCGAAGCTTCTAAAAAAGCTAAAGATTACCAAATCAAAAGAATTGATGGTGGATTCCTGTACCAAACTACTGACAATGAATTAACTTCCAGATTTGATTGTATCACTGAAAAGAAATTTGATCCTAAAATGGAAGAACTTGCAAAGTTTTCTTACAAATGCTGTAAACATACAAAATCTAATGCAATTGTTCTTTGCAGAATGACAGAAAATGGTCAATTTGTAATGCTGGGAATGGGTGCAGGTCAACCTAATAGAATCGATTCCTTCAGAAAGTTGGCTGTAACTAAAGCTAAGGAAAATCTTGAATATGAATTCACTGCTCAAAAAATATCTGGTTCTTTTGATGATTACTTCAAAAAGGTGATCTCAGAGCAAACAGTTATGGCGAGTGATGCGTTCTTCCCATACGATGATTCAGTTAGGACTGCTGCAGAATACGGAATTAAATATATAATCCAACCCGGTGGTTCAATGAACGATGCTGATTCAATAAAGGCATGTAATGAGCTTGAAATAGGAATGATCTTTGCTGGGAACAGACATTTCAGACATTAAAGAAATAGTTGGAAGATAGTTTCCGATTCTTAGCTTTAAACTTCAAACTGTCAACTGAAAACTATAAACTGTAAACTATAAACTAGGGATATAATATGGATTTTCTATCATTATTCAGCTTTTTCTCACATGATGTAGCTATCGATCTTGGTACTGCAAACACGCTTATCTACGTCAAAGGTAGAGGGATTGTAGTTGAGGAACCTTCTGTAGTAACATGGGATGAAAGATTAAAAAAGGTAGTAGCTATTGGTACTGAGGCAAGAAGTATGGAGGGTAAGACTCCTGGTAATATCAGAACTATTAGACCTATGAAAGATGGTGTTATTGATGATGATGAAGTCGCAGAAGAAATGATCAGACAATTCATAAAAAGAGTTAAGGTCGGTACTTTCAGTGGAAGACCGAGAATGATAGTATGTGTTCCTTCCGGTGTGACTAAATCCGAAAAACGAATTATCCGTAGTGCTGCTGAAAATGCCGGTGCTAGAGAAGTCTTCTTAATTTCTGAACCAATGGCTGCCGCTCTTGGAGTAGGACTTCCTGTCGATGAACCTGAAGGATCAATGGTCGTTGATATCGGTGGTGGTACAACTGAGATAGCTGTAATATCATTAAGTGGTATCGTATCTGAGAATTCAATTAGAATAGCTGGAAATAAAATGAATCAAGCTATTATTGAGTTCATGAGATCTCATTATAAACTTCTTATCGGAGAAAGGACTGCTGAAAAGATTAAGATCGGTATTGGATCTGCTTACGAACTTGATGAAGAACTTACTTTTACAGCAAAAGGAAGAGACCTTATAGCGGGATTACCTAAAGAAACTATCGTAAATTCCACTGAGATAAGAAAAGTATTAGCACCTGTTATTAAATCTATTATTCAAGCAGTTAAAAGTGCTTTGGAAAAAACCCCAGGAGAGCTTTCTGCTGATATCAGAGACAGAGGTATCGTACTCACAGGTGGTGGTGCTTTATTGAAAGGATTAGACCAGAAATTGCAAGAAGAAACGGATCTACCTGTTGTAATGGCTGACACACCTCTAACATGCGTTGTAAGAGGTACAGGTAAAGTCCTGGAAGATATGAATAGATACTATAAAGTTCTTTTAACAGAATAGTATGAACAGTATTCAGAAAATAAAAATTATCAGAGAATGGGTATATTTAGGTATAGCCATCGTTACTTCTATTTTTTTGATCTTATTTAATGATTCATCCTTTAATAATTCTTTGTCAACCATCGGTTTAGATGCGTTCAGTGTTTTAAGTTATGACTTTTTTTCACTGAGAGAAAAAGCTTCTCTTGAAGAAGATATAGTCCTACTTAAACAAAAACTTGTCATAGCGACTCACGATAAGAAACTCTACGAAGAATCCTTTGAAGAAAATATTAGATTAAAAAACTTACTCTCGATAGAGCTTCCTGACAGTGTAAGTTATGTATATGCAAAAGTTACTGGAAAACCTGCATCGAGTCTTCAGAATACATTGTTGATTAATGCGGGAACTGAAAAAAATGTGGTCGATGGAGAGATGGTAATATCTGTTGACGGTTTTATCGGAGTTATTAAAATTGCCGGTAAGCATATGTCAAAAGTTGCCTTAATATCTGACCCTGGTAATAAAATTCCTGTAATAACTGGTACAGGTAAAATACCTGGGATTATGAGATCATTAGACCAGAGAACTGCCGAGATACATGAGATTACCAAATCTCAAATAGTTGAGATCGGAGAGCAAATTTTCACTTCGGACTTTAGCAAGCTATATCATCAAAATCTACTGATCGGAGAAGTTGTTTCAGTCTCTGATTCTTCCGCTACAATCAACAAGCAAGTAATAATAGAATATTCCGCTGATTTCCTTGAAATCAAAGATGTATTCATTATTCACAATAATAAAGAGTAAATGGAAATAAAAACTTACATACAAAATACCGCACTGATCATCTTACTGATAATAATTCAAGTAAAATTTTCACACTTATATTCAATATTTGGTATAAAGCCTGACATTCTATTGGTATTCCTAATCAGACAAAGTATAAAATATCCCAGCCCTACACGATCATTGATACGAGGATTTTCAGCAGGAATATTGGTAGACCTATTGATTGGTGATGTTATTGGAGTTTCTTCGCTGACTTATTCTGTTGTGAGCTTTGCAACTTCATACTACAAAAGAGATAAAGGCTACCTTGGGTTGAGTAATAAAATAACCTTATTTTCGATAATGTTCTTACTCACATCCATGATATTTTATCTTATGACACTTTCACATTTACCAATTTTAAAAAATATTTTCTTAGTTGCTTTACCTAGTGCCATTTATGGAATATGCATAATTTGGATAATTCAAATATTTAAACCTATTAAATAATTTAGTTCAATGGATACTGACAGAATAAAGATATTATACAAAGTTACTATTTTCATGTTTTTATTGATTTTAGCTCGAGTAATATATCTGCAATATTTTGATCCAGCTCTGAAAGTACGTTCGATATCTAATAAAGTAAGAGAAGAGATCATCGAACCTTCTAGAGGACTTATTCTCGATAGGAATGGTGTTGTTTTGATAGATAATCAGCATACATATAACCTTTATGTTGTCCCTGAAAGATTCCTCAGAAGTGACTATTCAATTGATTTCATATCTGAAATTCTTAGAATTGATAGAGATTCTCTAGTCAATGTCATTGATGATGTAAGTATTAAACAAGACCGATATTATCGATTGCAAAGAAATATAGATTTTTCAATCTTCTCCTTTATCACTGAACGGGAAGATAAACTTAGAGGTGTCAAAGTTAAAAAAGAATGGACTCGTAATTTTGCAAAGATAACTTCACCCCACGTTCTTGGACATCTTGGAGAGGTCAGAGAAACTATAAAAAGTGACAGCAGTATTGCTATTGGAGAGCTTAGGGGAAAAGAAGGTATTGAATATGTTTACGATAAGATGCTCAGAGGTAAGAAGGGTAATAAGAAGTTCATAAGAGATGTTAAGAACAATAAAATATCAGAGTATGATAAGAACAACTGGAAACAGGCCGAAAAAGGTAAAGATATCTACCTAACGATAGATTACAATCTACAAGCATTTGTTGAAGAAATATTTGATGGTCATTCCGGTACAATTATTGTAGAAAATTGTAATAATGGTGAAATACTTTCTATGGTCAGCAAACCTGATTTTCCATTGGAAATGTTCAGCAGAAAAATGTCAGTTGAAGAATGGACGAAATGGTCTGAAGACCCCCTAAAACCTCTTTATAACAAAGCTATTTTAGGATTATACCCTCCAGGTTCAGTGATAAAAATGGCTTCTGCTTTAGCTGCCTTAGAAAATAACGTAGTCTCATCGAAAACGAATGTCTATTGTCCCGGTGGAATGCAGATAGGTCGTAGGTTCATGAAATGTTGGAAAGCTAGTGGTCATGGTAATGTAGATCTCCTTGCTGCTATAATGCATTCTTGTGATACTTATTTTTATAATATTGCTCACCACATTGATCTGGATGATTGGGAAAGCTATCTTTCTGATCTGGGTTTTGGTCAAAAAACTGGTATAGACCTTAATTCAGAAAGATCAGGTCTATTACCTGATGAAGAATATTACAGAAAACGTATTAAAGGTAACTTAGTTGGCAGATATGCAAACTTAATGATTGGTCAGGGAGAATTACTCACAACACCACTTCAAATAGCCAATTATACCTGTATCATTGCTAATGGTGGAATTAAATTCACACCTCATTTACTTCTCAAAGCAGAGGCTGATGAAGGTTTTGAATATTACGAAAAAACTAAAATCGACACTATTGAAATTAATCCAAAGGCTTTAAAATCAATTCATAAAGCTATGTTCAATGTAGTCAATGTTGCGGGTGGTACTGCATATTGGTCAAGAAGTGGAAAAATAGATTTTGCAGGTAAAACAGGTACTGCTCAAAATTCTCATGGAGCTGATCATGCCTGGTTTACTTCGTTTGGGCCATTCGAAAATCCACAAATAACTGTAACCGTGTTTGAAGAATTTGGTTTACATGGGAGTAGTATGGGTAAATATGCAAAAAAGATCTTTGAATACTGGAATAAGAATATGAGACCCCTACCCTAAACTGATATAACCTAAACGAACCTGACCTTAACCTAGAGCAATCTTCCCTTTATTATCATTAAATGCACCAATTATAACAGCTTCTTCAATTCCAGATGATCTTATATCATTCAAAAGTTTTTCAGCTTTTTCTTCAGGAACACTGATAAGCAAACCACCCGATGTCTGAGCATCAAAAAGTAGCATTAAGTCAGCATATTCCAACTTATTTTCTTCTATTCTATCTAAAAAATATTTATAATTACGTTTTGAACCACCCGGGAAAAGAAATTGATCCGCATATTCTTTTGCACCATCCATAAACGGTATTTTTGATACATCAATATCAGCACCATGCTTATTACTGATCATTTCACTTAAATGTCCTAACAGACCAAATCCCGTAACATCTGTCATAGCATTCACACCAGCTTTAATCGCTAACTCTGAAGCTACTTTATTTAATGAAGCCATATAAATTGCAGCTTTATCAATATGGATCTTTTGAGCCATATCACCTTTCCAAGCAGTAGATATAACTCCTGAACCAATTGGTTTAGTTAGAATAAGTTTATCTCCAGATCTTACTGAATTATTTCTAAGTATCTTATCCGGATGAACTGTACCAGTAACAGAAATTCCATATTTCATTTCAAGATCTTCAATAGTATGACCACCAAGGATAACACCACCAGCTTCTTTCATCTTATCGATACCACCTTGAAGAATCTCTGACAACATAACTTTTGAAACATTGCATGAATCATATGCCACGACATTCATACCTGTTATAACTTTTGCTCCCATTGCAAATATATCACTCAGACTGTTAGCCGCAGCGATGCAACCATAAGTATATGGATCATCAACCACTGGAGTGATAAAATCAACTGTTTGAACAATAGCAAGTTCATCAGAAAGCTTATATACTCCAGCGTCATCACTTCCTTCAAATCCAACAAGTGTTTTATCGTTCGTTGGAAACTGTAAGTCCCCAATGATTATATTTAAGTCCTCCGGACTCACCTTGCCTGCTCAACCAGCCGCTTTTACGAACTGTGTAAGTCTTGGAGTTTGATTTAATTTTTTCATTTTCTCTTCCTAGCGTTATTTTGGACAAGGTGCTTCAGCCCCTTGCAATGAGCGATTACGAGATCGCACAATAGATCTTTTTGGCCTTCACTTGAATTAATTTATTTTCTTCTACTATTAAACCTGAAAGTTGCTTTCCATAAACACAACCTGTATCTAAACCGGTAACATTTTGACCATAATACAAACCTAATTTTCCCCAGTGTCCGAAATAAATATGCTTTTTACCTTTATATTCTTCAAACCAAGGCTTGTCAATATCTTCCAACATCCGTACTGACACTAACTTTTCTTTTTCATTATCTTCGATCCTTTTTCTAGGATCAAATCCTGCATGAACTACAATAAATTTATCTGTCTCAATAAAATACGGTAGATCATACATCCATCTAAGATGATCCTCGATCTCAAGTTTTCGAAAAATATCGTTTTGCTTTGTTTTTTTTACAAATGGAAAAGAATTCAAGTACCAATGCTCATGATTACCCATTACAATTTTTGCTTTTAGATCTTTAAGCAGTTTGATACATCTGGCAGAATCAGGACCTCGATTTATCACATCTCCTACAGAATAAACTTGATCTTGATCTGTTGGTCCAAATTTTTCAACCAGGTCACTAAGTTCTCTGTAACAACCGTGTATGTCACCGATAATTAAAGTTCGCATTTTTACGTCTTAATTATTTTTACTAAATATAATCAAACTATGTATATATATTCAAGATTAATAAATAAAAAAAAGCAGCCATTGGCTGCTTTTAAATTTTATAAATTAATGGGTTACTGCATTTTTCCAGCGAATTTCATTAATTTTGATTTCTTATTTGATGCATTGTTCTTTTTGATAACACCTTTTGTAACCAACTTATCCAAGATAGACTGAGCTGCGAGAACATTAAGATTAGCATCTTCTTTATTTTCAGAATTCTTTACTTTTTTCAAAGCAGTCTTCATCATTGTTTTGTAATGTCTATTATAAGCATTTTGCTTTTTTGATTGTTTTAATCTTTTCTTATTAGGCCTTATTGTTTTAGGGCTCTTTTTTGACATCTTTACTCCTGGTTTATCGAATTTTCAGCTTCGCTTTCATTAAGCAACGCAATATAACAAAGTTGAATTATAATGTCAAGTGGAATTTCAACATAATCTAGAAACCAAATTTATTTATAATTAATGTAACCAAAAATATAATGTTTAAATTCAGTTATACAAGGGAAAATATTGAGAGTTTAAACTCACGGAAAGAATTTATAGATAGCTCTCTTAAATTTCTTCATTCAAAAGATTTTAACACAACAAATTCCTACCAATCCATTTTATTTCAAAATTTCTAGAATTTCGCTTGACTTTTAATTTTAATATCACTATTTTTGATACTGACCGGTCAGTTTCATTATATGACTGACAACAAACTAAAAGGAGTCAACTATGGCAACAGTTCTACAAAAAAAAAGAAAAAAGCAGATACTTGAAGCTGCTTCGGAAATTTTCGCGAAAGAAGGCTTATTCGGTGCAGAACAGGATAGTATTGCGAAAGCAGCCGAGGTTGGAAAAGGTACTCTTTATCGTTATTTTGAAAATAAGAACGACCTGTATATTAATACTATTGAATTTCAGGCCGAAAAATCTTTCCGTTACATCGATAGCCATATTAATAAATCTGAAAATCTTGATGACCTTCTAATAAATTTCATTGAAGCGACTGTTGATTATTTTTTAAAAAACCCTATTACATTTGATATTATAGTCCGTTCAAACAACACAATGCTGTTTGAGGCTGTGGGAGTTGTTCAAAAAGTCAGAGATAAATACCTATCTAAATACTATTTGTATTTTGATAAAGCTATTGAGGAAGGTGCCGTTAAAACCTTTAATAAGAACATCATCCTAACAATGCTCGATACATGTATTGTATCTCTTGTGTACGAACATAAAAGTAATTCAAAATATTCAGTAAGAGAAATTAAAGATACACTTATTTCAATTTTCAGAACAGGAATAAAAAAATGAAAAATCTAACAGTACTGCTCATCCTTATTACTTTATTATTGTCCGCAGAAACTAAACTATCTGTTGAAGACTGCAGAGAACTTGCACTCAAGAATAATCATGAGATCAAAATCAGTGGCAATATCAGAACTTCTGCAGAATATAACCAGAAAGCCGCATTTACAAGGTTTCTTCCCCGCTTTGATGTTACAGGAACATATCAGAGAGTCGGAGAAAAATTCAGCTTAAATATTCCAGAAATGCAAAACCTTCCTGTTATCGGGGAACTCAGTGATGGTACGATCGGTCAAATAGGTGAAGTACCATTAAACCAGATCCAGAGTGATCTCGATATGTACGAATACGAGTTCGGGTCTGAGAATAACTTTCTTATATTCGGATCAATGGAATTTCCGATTTTTACCGGTGGAAAGATATTGAACCAGTACAAAATAAGTAAGGATCTGACTGCTATTTCGGAAGCTAATGAAAAAAGTTCAGTATCAGATGTCCTCTGCAATGTGGATGAATACTATTGGCAGCTTATTTCATTAAGAGAAAAAGTTGAACTCTGTAATAAATATAATGAAATGATTATAAGCCATATTAAAGATCTGGAAAATTTCAAAATTGAGGGAATTATAACAGACAATGAACTTCTTAAAGCTGAGGTTTTAAAAAACGAAGCAGAATTGAAGCTGTCCAAAGCTGAGAATGGAGTAGATCTTGTGAATATGGCATTGTGCAGACTGATCGGTCTCCCTTTAAATGAAAAAATTGTTACGGTTAATGAATTAGTTTTAGACAAAGATAATATCTACGACTATGATGAATTGATAGAAATAGCTGTAAAGAATAGATCTGAATTGACAATTCTTGAAAACATTGCTAAAATCGCAAAAAGTAAAGAGTCAATAGTAAGAGGTACTTATTTGCCTAATATAGTGCTGAATGCCAACTATAATTTAGTAAATCCAAATCCCTATAATGGATTTGAAGAAGAGTTCGGTACTGACTGGATGGTCGGTATAACATGCACAATGGAAATCTTTAATTTTAACCGCAGAGGTTACGAACTGCAGTCTTCAAAATTTCAAAAGAATGCAGCCGAAATGAAGCTTGCGCAGACAAAAGAAATGATAAAACTTGATGTTCGAAGATCATTATTCAATATCAATGACAGCAAAAAAAGGATCAATCTTACAGAAACTGCAATGAAGCAAGCTAATAAAAATCTAAAGATCACAAATGATTATTTCGCGGAAGGTATTGTCAAAAGCAGCGAAGTACTTGATGCTCAGACACTATGGCAAAAAGCATATTCAGAGAAGATAGATGCTGTTTACGAATACAAATTGAACAAAAGCAGGTTGAAAAAAGCACTCGGAAATATAAAATACATGCAAAATTAATATAATTTATAAGAGGTTAAAGATGTATAAAAGAAATACTTTAATAATATTCTTAATTCTGATGAGTACTGTTCTGTTGGGAAGTAATCTGATCAATGTTAAGACTGCAAAGGCAGAAACTGAAACTTTTTCGTCCTCTGCTTTTTATACAGGTGTTATTAAACCTTTCAGAGAAGCAAATCTTGGAGCTGTCAATGCAGGAAGAATTGAAAAGATCTATTTTGAAGAAGGCAGCAATGTAAAAAAAGATGATCTTGTAGCCCGTCTTTCGGATGAAAATCTAACCCGTTCAAAAATTGATTATCTTACAAAACAGAAAGATTTTAATAGAACCGAAAGACTTTTCAAAAAAGGAAGTGTTCCTGAACAAACTTACGATCATGTAAAAGCAATATATGATGCATCCGAAGAACAATATCTCATGTATGAAAAAAATACTGAGATCAAAGCACCTTTTTCGGGGATAATTACAGAACACCTGATGAATGAAGGTGAAACATTTCTTATGATCAATCCAGGAATACTTTCCGGGTATTCTCATTCAAACGGAATTGTAAGACTCATAGACATTTCAAAAGTTTACGCAGTACTTCAGGTCGGAGAAAATGAACTTGCGACTATTTCAAAAGGTCAAAATGTTGTGATCAAAACCAGAATGTATGATAATATCGAATTTTTTGGCAAGATCGAAAGAATCAGTGAAATGCTTGATATGAACACTCATACTGCTGAAGTAAAAGTACTTATTGATAATCCAGGTCAAAAATTAAAACCTGGTTTATCCTGCAATGTTGAAGTAAAACTAAAAGAAAGATCCGAATTACTTATCCCCAGGGAAGCATTGGTAAAAAATTCCTTAACTGACAAAGTATATGTATTCGTTACAGACGGAAAAACAGCAAAGAAAAAACTTGTCGAGATTATTTTACAAAAAAATGATAAAGTAGCAGTTACAGGACTTAATGAAGGTGACGTAATTGTAACCGGTGGTAAAAACAAACTTTCCGAAGGTTCAGCAATAAATATAATTAAATAAATTTCAGGAAAAACTAAAATGAGACTACCCGAACTAGGAGTCAAAAGACCCGTAACAACTTTCATGATATTCTTTGCACTGATGATGTTCGGTGTAATAATGTACTCTCAGCTTGATAAAGATGTAATACCCGATGCTGAAATGCCTAATATAACTGTTTTGACTATTTATCCCGGTGCTTCAGCTAATGATGTGGAAGAACAAATAACTAAAGAACTTGAGGATCAGCTGGCAAGTGTTCCGGGGATCAACAGTATCAAATCCACTTCGAAAGATAATGTTTCTTTTGTAATGCTGGAGTTTGAATGGAGTACCGATCTTACTGAAGCAACGAATGATACAAGGGACAGAATTGAAATAGCTAAATCTCATCTTCCCGACGATGCCCAAGACCCTATACTTTTAAAGATCAATTCATCTATGATGCCTATACTTATGTACGGTATCGAGGCAGATGAAAGTTTTAATGATCTAAAACAGATCATAGACGATAAAATAGCAAATAAACTCAGACAGGTCCAAGGAGTAGGTACTGTAATTGATATTGCAACACCTGAACGGGAAATTAAGGTCAAGATTGATCCTGTAAGACTTGCTTCATATAAAATACCTCCTTCTATTATAGCCACAGTTTTAAAAGCCGATAATATTACAATTCCCGGAGGCAATATAAAACTTGGAATTAATGATCTATCAATTACGATACCCGGCGAATTCGAGACTATAGATGACATTAGAAATGCTGTTATATATAATTTTAACGGAAAAAATATATACGTTAAAGATGTCGCACAGGTAGAAGATTCTTACAAAGAGAAAGATGAGCTTTTCAGAACCAACCGTAAAAATGCTGTTTGTATAATGGTGCAGAAACAATCAGGTGCAAATACTCTGGAAGTGGCAGAAAATGTAAAAGAAACTATAAAAAAAATACAAAAGTCCCTTCCTAAGGATGTTATAATAACTGAACTTCAGGATTCTTCTGAACTTGTAACAGATTCTATCTCCAATCTACAGGAAACAATAGGCTGGGCGGCTTTATTTGTAATAATAGTAGTATTTGTATTTTTAAGAGATTTTAAAAGTAGTATCGTTGTTATTCTCACTATCCCTTTTTCACTACTTGGAACATTTTTCTTTATGAAAGTATTCGGTTATACTCTGAATATATTCTCGGAGATGTCACTGGCAATTGCGATCGGAATGGTTATAGATAATGCAATAGTTGTACTCGAAAATATTACAAAATATATTGAAAAAGGTGTCAATCCTAAAGAAGCTTCTATCTTCGGAACTCAAGAAATGGGTACTGCCATAACAGCTTCAACAATGACAACTATTGCAGTATTTCTTCCTCTTCTTTTTATTGGAGGGCTCCCTGGGATCTTATTTGAACAGCTTTCTGTTCTTACTTCGATTACCCTACTTGTATCTCTCTTCACAGCTCTGATAATGACCCCAATGCTCAGCTCAAGGTTTCTGAAACCTCAGAGAAATAAAAAAATCTCTCATGGAAAATTATTTAAGCTTAGTGAGAAAGCTTTTGTTATAGTCGAAAATACATACAGAAATATTTTATCGTGGGCTATTAGAAAAAGAAAAACTGTTATGATAACAACACTTATAATTCTGATAGTCACTTTTGCGGGTACAAAATTTATCGGAGTAAACTATATCCCTCAATTTGATGCAGGTGACATTAAAATAACTTTTAACCTTGAACAAGGTACAAATACGGAGGAAACACTAAGGATCTGTAAGGATGTTGAAAATATTTTAATAAGTGAAATAGAAAATAACGGAAGTAAAGATGATATCAGATCTATATACTCATTTGTAGGTCAGTCTGAAACAGGTATTCTTTCACTTGTAGGATTTTCTGAAGGTAAAAATATCGGTACTGTCATGGCAAAACTTGTTCTGCCTGATTTTAGAAATTATGAATCTTCTCTGATATCTGATAATATCGCTGATAAACTTGATGACATACCTGAAATTGTTAAATATTCTTGTTCCGGAGGAAGTCTTCTCGGTTCGGTAATGACTGGAAACAAAGAGCCTGTAGAAATAAAAGTTACAGGTGATGATCTGAACAAACTGAACAGAACAGCAATTTCGATAGATAAATTACTGAAAGAAAACGATAATCTTACAGGAATAACAAATACTGCTGATCCTGGTAAAAGTGAAATAGTCATCAATATAGACAGAGACAAAGCAGGTGCTATGGGAATTAAGATCGGACAAGCGGCATTGGCTGTCAGAAATTCAATATACGGAGTAGATGCAGGAGAGTTCACTGAATCAGGAAATAAATATCAGATCAATGTCCGTTTTGATAAAAAATATAGAGAAGATCTTCAGTATCTTAATAATATCTTTGTAACAAGTATGTCAGGAAAGCAAATTAGGTTGTCAGAAATAGCTGAAATCACTAACGGTATGGGTTCCATTGAGATTAGAAGGGAATCCCAACAAAAGATCATTTATGTTAAGATCAATCATAAAAAAGATATTGATTTAAGCACTGCAGTTTCAGAAATAAATGAAAGTCTTAAAGATTTCGAACTACCCGAAGGTGTGGATATTGAGATTTCAGGTCAATATGAAGATCAGCAAACAGATATGACAAAAATGTTGTATGCTCTTATTATTGGTATAATTCTTGTGTTTATGGTAATGGCATCACAGTTTGAATCCTTCATAGATCCATTTATTGTAATGTTCTCTGTACCACTTGCTTTCATTGGTGTTATCTGGATATTCCTGATCACAGGTACAGCATTGAGTATAACCGCTGCCATCGGAGTAATAATGCTTTCAGGAATTGTTGTTAACAATGGTATTGTTTTAGTAGATTATATTAATCTGTTGAGAAAAAGAGAACAGAACTTAATTGAAGCTGCAGTGAATGCGGGGATATCAAGGTTCAGACCTGTATTAATGACCGCTTTAACAACACTGTTTGCCATGGTGCCAATGGCGTTTAGTAGCGGTATGGGTTCAGAAATGTGGAAACCTATCGGAATAACGGTAATTGGTGGTTTACTTGTCTCTACTATCATTACACTTGTGCTTATACCTGTGATCTATGTTGCTGTACACAGAAAGGCATACAAAACTGAAAAAGCACAGGGTTTATATTCAATTAAATAGTAAAAAGGATCAAATATGAAAATGCTATACATAAACTTCAATATCAGTACATTGCCTGCTATCATGAAAATAATAAATGATAACGGTATTCATGATTATCAGATAGTAGATAAAGCTCTGTCAATAAACCGTAAAGGAGATCCCAGACTGGACAATGCTGTCTGGCCCGGATATAATTCTCTAATTTTTATTCCATGCAAAAATAATGAAAAAGCTGATCTCGTTCTTAAAAATATCAAACTGCATAACAAAAATGCTTTTACGGACGATGAGATCATTACCGCATGCAAATGGGATATTGAAGAATATATTTACGAATAATAAAATAATATTATAGGAGGATGGATCTTTCACCTAGTAGAAATAATACTATCAGAGGATAGATCTCTCCCCTTTTTTATAAGCCATTTTCCATGCTCTTAAGAAACTTTCTCTCCTGATAATACCTATCAACTTTGTTTCATCTTCGATAGATACTACTGGAATTCTAGCAATATCAGAATT
>JAQIDB010000185.1 GCA_027858225.1 Candidatus Delongbacteria bacterium | reverse complement strand
GTATATGTTTAATTATCGCACTTTGCAAGACTAAAATTCTGGATAGTAGCAAACTCGTTTCCATATTTTAAATTTAATATTAGCTTGTAGTCTATCATTCATATATCTAATATCTTCTCTCACAGTATCCTCTTCAACATCCATCAATACTGCCAACGATCTCACACTTACTTTTCCGTTTTTTTTAAGATTTCTGTTAATAAAAAATATTCTGTCCAAGTTTTCCATAATTTTCTCCTTTTTCACTGTTTAGATTCTAATATAATAATAGCAAAGTGTCATATAGTGACCTTTTGCTGTTTTTTTATTGAAAAACATTAACTTTTTTCATATTTTTCATTTTATTCCCAATTAGTCACGAACTTATTAATAAAACCGAAGTTTAATTAAAAAATATATCTGAGGAAAAATGGAAAGACTTAAATTCACATATCCGGAATATATTCATTTATTATGGATAAGTATTCTATTGGTAATATTCTTCTATTTCATGGTTAGAGCAAGATTCAAAGCTATGGATAGCTTTTTAAGTTCCAAAATGAAAAAAATATTAGCTGATTCTGTATCTTCAAGAAAGATTATAGCTAAAAAAATACTTCAGATATTAGGTTTTACTTTAATTGTTCTTGCACTGATCGGGCCACAGCTTGGAATGAGATTAGTTAATGTTAAACGTCAAGGTATTGATATTGTTGTAGCTATAGACCTTTCAAAATCAATGTTAGCTCAAGATATTATACCAAGCAGAATAAAAAAAACTAAGCATGAAATTAAGAATTTTATCAATAAATTGGAAGGTGACCGTGTAGGTTTAGTTGGGTTTACAAGCAGGGCTTTTTTACAATGTCCTCTTACTTCTGATTATGACGCAGCATTGATGTTCCTTGACATCATGGATACTTCTCTTTTACCTCAGAACGGAACTTCACTTTCTGAAGCTGTCACTACCTCTAGTTCTGCATTTGTCTCAGAAGATAAAAAACATAAACTTATGATTATTATAAGTGATGGTGAAGACCATGAAGAAGGTTTTAGTGAAGCCGTTAAATCTGCAACTGAGAAAGGAATTGTTATCTATACTATCGGCATAGGATCCTTAGAAGGTGTACCAATTCCGACAGATAAAGGTTTTGTAAAAGATGATGAAGGCAAGACCGTTATTTCAAAGCTTAATGAAATTGATCTGAAGAAAATTGCAGCTGATGGTAAGGGAAATTATTATCTTTCAACTTCATCTGAAGGAGAACTGGAGGATGTTTTTAATGATATCGCAAGAATTGAGAAAAAAGAATTTGGAACGAAGGTTTTCAAAGATTTTGAACATAGATATCAGGTAATATTGCTTATTGGAGTCATATTATTGTTGATAGACCTAGTATTAAATGAAAGAAAAAAAATTAAGAAGGTTAAAAAATGAAATTATTGTTTATTATTATAACTTTTTTTACTTTTAATTTGAATGCAGTAACTTACTTTGATGCAAAAGATGGTGAGAAAGAGTATAAAGAGCAAAATTTTTCTATTGCAGAGAAAAAATTCAATTCTGCTACAATATCCTCATCCGAGAAAGATCCAACTCTTTATTATAATTTGGGAAATTCATACTTTCAACAGAAGAAATTTGAAGAAGCTTTAAGTAGCTATGAAAAAGCTTTATCTGGAAATAATAAGGAATTTAATTCTCAGGTCAAATATAACATTGCAAACACTTTTGTTATGACGCAAAAATTTGAAGAAGCATTAAGTTATTATAAAGATGCTATCAAGCTTGATAATAAGAACAAAGAAGCTGTTGTAAACTATGAAATAGTTAAAAAAATGATGAAACAACAAGAACAACAGCAGCAAGAACAAAACAAAGAGCAAGACGAGAAAAAAGACCAAGATAAAAAAGAAGAAAATAAAGATCAGAAGCAGCAACAGAATAAAGATCAAAAGGATCAAGATCAAGAAAAACAAGACCAGCAAAAACAGAATCAACAAAATAAAGATCAGCAAGACAAGAAAGATCAGCAGAAACAACAGCAGCCTAAAGAGAAGAAAAGGAAAATGTCAAAAGAGGAAGCTGAACGTATTCTTGAAGCTATGGAAAATGATGAGAAAGATGTACAGAAAGACGTTAAAAAAGCTCTTATAAATAAAGAAAGAAGTAATGTGAAGAAAAAGTGGTAACGTAAAGTTGCAGCAAGGGGATCTGATCCCCTTGTTCGGCACAGCCGATGCAACAGACCGTAGGGATCGCAGGAATGCGATCCTTTTTATTTATTCAAACGAATAAGTAAATCCCAACCCGTGACTGTCCCCTATCTCATCTGAGAATGGAGAATATGAATAATTTAAACTCATATTCTTAAAATTAAATCCAAGACCTAAAGAAAACGGTATGCCTTCATTATTAAAACGATAACCAAATCGGGCAAATATTTTACTTTGATAATCAACTTCCAAACCTGAATAAGACTCAAGCTCTTCATCATTCAATAAATATTTTTCACTAACAGCAACTGAAGTTGAAATTCCCAACTCAGTTTCAATCCTGTAACTTAGACCCAAGGTAATGTCAGTTGGAAGCTCTGAACTTTCATTATTCATCTTTGACATTGCACCTAAATTATTTATTGATAAACCTAGGTCAAGATCTTCAGTTATAAGATTATCTTTATATATGCCTGTTGAAAAAGCAAATCCACTTGCGTCTTCAAATTCAATTTTTTCATAAATGAACTTATTTGCCAAACCAATTTTTAGAATTCCAAAGTCATATCCATAAACAAGATCGGTAATAAAATTTCTTGAGTTAAACTCATACAATGGATCAATACTTGGAACAAGTCTACCTTCAAAATCATCCATATATAGATATGAGACCTTCAATCCAATCATATGCTTTTCAATTTTCTTAGAAACTCCAAAGCTACCTATTTGACCTTTATCTTGAAATTTTCTATATGAAATTTGAATTTTAATATTTTCGCTGTGAAAAATTGCAGCAGGATTATAATCTGAATTTTGAAGTTCATTTCCCATCATATAATATGTTTGTGCTGTCGAAATGCTCAGTGGAGAAACTTCTGTTCTTAGAAAGAAAACACCACTTTCAGCAAATAACACACTTATTGCAATCATCAGTAATAATATTGTAAATTTCTTCATTTTATACCTTTCTCCGTCATCGTATTATACCTCGTTGTCATGCTGAACTTGTTTCAGTATCTATCTTTAATCCCTATTTTAGACCCTGAAATAAATTCAGGGTGACGATCTTTTTTTCCTTTTCTTCGCATCTTCCTGTTAATATATCCTTTTATAAAAAGAATCTCCATGAAATTGTATGAGGATTAAATTCTGCAATTCCTTCAGCTGTATAAGAGTAATCCATGATGACTTTCTTTTTAAGTATAAAGAACTCGTAACCAAGTCCAAAAGAAAGGTCTCCAGAATTAGTCCCTCCCCTTATCGAGAAAATATTTTCTTTGAAGTTTTGATTCAATTCAACACCAAAACCATAATGAATATTTTCAAATTCATCAGAAGATAAGCTTCCATAAAAACCAAGATCTTCATTGAAAGGTGGAATCCAAGATGCTCCAATAGTATATGAAACTGGGTAATAATCACTAGAAGCTTGCCCATCACTCCAGTTATCTTTGCTATTCCATTCGTTCTTTCCTTTAAAATTCCTAGCAGATAACCCTATTATTAAATTATTCGTTTTAGGAATGATCACGGTAGCTCCTACATCAAACGCAAAAGTGAGCGACGAAACAGTCTCCTCTTCAGCATTGAAATCAGGAAATCTGGCATATAATACTTTAACATTTACACCAAATGTTAAAAAATCTTTTGGTCTCAGTCCAAAAGAAACATAGAATAAGTTTTCATTGTATGATAATTCCTTGTAAAAATTTCCATCAGTATCACGGCCTTCGATTTCATCGGTACCTGAATATAAAATTCCTACACCTATTCCTGCATTATTATTAACGGGCATAAGATATGACAAATATGCAAAATTCCTGTCAAATGCTAGGATTTTCATTCCTGTCATAATGCTTGTTTCAGTTGTATATGCTGCTGTTGCAGGGTTGAAATATGTACTGAATGTAGATTTTGTATCAGCTACTACTGACCGACCTAATGCTTCTGAACGTGCATCTAATCCATAACGTAGAAAAGCACCTGCCTGACCAGCTATATCATCTGCAAAAACATTCATTACAAGAGTTATCAGTATTATAAAGGTTGTTTTCATTATAAATTATCCGTTAATTAATCAAATATAATTATCTTATTCCACAGTTTTTTGTCACCGTAAGTAATGATATAGAAATAAACTCCATTTGCTATTTCATTTCCACCATTATCTTTTCCATCCCAGCTTATATAATGCTCACCCGCATCGAAACTTTTTGATAAAACAACATCTCTTACTTTCTCCATTGCAAAATTATAGATCTTGCAACTAATTGTTTCAGGTGTTGTTAATTTAAATTGGATTTTCTGTTCATTGAATCTTTCAGGTGAAAACGGATTTGGATATGCGTAAGTCTTATTCGAAGAATCATTTGCATCTTCATAAGCTTCAACAATATTCCAAGTAATACCTTCATCATCACTGACAACTAAACCACTACCTGTTCCAATGAACATCTTTCCATTCTGATAATTAAATGAATAAACTTTTGAAATATTTATATAACTATTCTTTATCTCTGAGAAAACCGATATATTATATTTTTCCCAGTAATTTCCAATATCTGATGATTTCCACAACCCTGATTCTCCACAGGCAAAAACATCATCACCGTTAAAACCTATATTATATATTTTTTCATCTAGTAAGCAGGTTTTCCAACTAAGTCCATCATTGCTGGTAAAAGAGACTCCGTTGATCTCGTTATTATCCTCCGCCAACCAGGAAGTTACCCAGATATATTCTTTTCCATCACTGAATTCATTTGAATTTATTGAAGTTACAAAGTCTCCTGATAAGCCACTACGATATGTATAATGTTTCCATTGAAGAAGAGAATCCGGTTGAGAATAATCTACACAGAGGTTTATACCTGCAGCTGTTCCAACCCATAATTTACCAAGATCGGTATGATGTACTGAAAACATTCTTTGATTCATATACAAAAGAGGGGCGATAGAATCTTCACCGCAGATAACAGTTCTCCAGTTTTCACCCTGATCATCGGTTTTTTGCAATGATTGACCGAAAGAGGCTAACCAAACACCACCGAGTGTATCACAGGCAATATCGTAGGTTAAACCTTGCACAGGAGTTATACCTGGTTGTGGAAAATGACTCCAAGTTTTTCCGGAATCTGCTGACATATGCACACCTGTACCGGTTGCTAAAAATTTATTAAGATTATCTTTTGTAATAAATGAATCGGTTGCTGTCGTCATCCAGATATTATTGAATTTATCAATAGCAATGGCACTTGAACCACCATATCCAACAATTGAATTCATCCATTCGATATCATCAATATCTCCGAAAGTATTAAATCCTTTTGAAAAACCATCCCCTGTTGCAACATAGATCACAGAATCTAGCGCAGGATCACTGCTTGGATCTTTAATAATATCTAAGATGAAATTTCCACCAAGTCTATCTTCTGTTAACTCTGATTTTGAAGTTTCATTTTTTAAAACAAAACTTTCAGGTCTATAAGATTTCGCTAATAGATATGCGTTACTTAGTATTAAAAGGATTACTATAGTTATGTTCTTGTACATTGTCATTTCCAATATTAATATTATTTTTAACAGAATACAGAGTAATATTACCGTAAACAGGAGAGCTAATGTTTCCGGCATTATCGCTAGCTAATATCTCTATCCCAAAAGAACCTGAGTTTCCTACGTCATAAGAAAAGCCTTTTGTATAAATTCCATCATTTTCTTCTTCGTCTCCGCTCCCAATAAAAATACCATCATCTAAGAGTTCATGAAATTCCGAATTAATCTTAATTTTTACTGAATCTATATCTTGATAGGAAAGATGTCCTTGAGAGTCGTTTATTTGAGCATAAACCCAGAATATGCCACTTTCAGTTGTGTTTATTGAATCGGGATATTCTACATTTATAATTATCGGTGCTGTATTTTCAATTCTGATACTACCAAAAGAGAGTGAGTCTACTTCTCCATAATAATCAGTTGCTATAAATGTAAGATCATAATTGTTATTCGTAGCTAAACTACAAGCTAAAGTCGAATCCAGCTGTATCATCAGATTGCTTAACGGGTCTTCTCTTTGGAACACATAGTCTTTTGGAATATTATCTCTGTTCCTTATCTCAAGTTTCAATGTTTGATTATCATTGTATCCTATAGCATCATTATCAGGATCCGTTATAGATATCGTTAAATTTCTTGTATCGAAACCTGATTCCAAAGTGTCGGCTTCTACGATCCCTGTGATACTATTGATCTGTGGTGCCGTATTTGAGTTAACCAAGATATTTGTAAATATATGATCACTGATCAAAGTTGAATCCAGAATAAAAACTTCAATATTTAATTCCCAATCCCCTTCTTCCGGAAAATCATTAGAATTAATTCCACCTGACCAAATATTATTAGATGCTACAAGATCATTCCGATATAAACTATCAGAAATACCATCATCGTATAAATCCATATCGATCCTAATACCACCGTTAGTAAAAAATGCTTTAACCTTTAAAGAATCAGAAGGTAAGTAACTTGATTCGACTGCTAATTTATAGTTATATATCCTATCAAGACCAAATTGAACTTTGGTTTGAACAGTAGATAGTTCCTCAATAATTTTTGCTGATGGATTTACAGGATCAAGAACATTTTCTGAACAAGAGAACAGTATGAAAAATATTAGAGTTGAGATCAATAGTAATATGCTTTGTAATTTATTCATTTTGTACTCGATAGATTACTTATTTATTTGACTCAGAGAAAATACTTTAATTACATAGTAATGTCAAACTGATAAATTATACTTAAGTATGTAAAGTATGTTCGTTGTTGTTATAAATCTTTTTATATTGATATTAATAATTAATAGTATTATTTTGCACTATACGGTATAAAATATGAAAAGATTGATAAAAATAGATGTAGAGAACATTACTAAGTCTAATCTTAGAATTTCCTCTGGTATTTTTTTGGGTATCATGCTGATATTTATAATTATCTACGTTCCAAAATATTTTAGAGAATATCAACTTTTACAGAAAAACACTGAAGAAAATTTTGTTGATTTATTAAAACAACAAATGAAGAATGATATAGATCAACTTGAGAATAATATCAGATATCGTATAAAGATTCATCAGGAAAATATAAGAGTACAAATAATTGATCAAACTAATATGTATTATAATTTTGCAAACAATCAATATCATCATTATAAAACAGAAGACGGTTTTTCATACAATAAAATCCATAAGTTAATACTAAATGATTTTACTGATTTATTTTCAAAAGACTCAGTTAGTTTAAGTTTCATTGGTTATAAAGTTCAAATAAAAATATATAAAAATGGTAGGTTATATGTCCATGAAAATTATAACTGGTCTGATTTTAAAGATAAATTCAACTTTAATGATCTAGTAGATCATCGAGTACTGCCTTTAAAAGATTGTTTCAAAGATATAATTAATAATGGTAGTGAAACTTTTGTTAATATCAAATACCATAAACTTTTGAAGATTTATGTTGGAAAAATTTATTGCCACGAATCAATTCAAAATATTGTTGAAAATAACATTATCGAAGAAATAAATTCATCATATGGTATTAATTCAGAAAATTACACTTTTATTTACAAGATACTAAATATGGAAGGTGGAAAAGAATTCGCTAAAATGGTAGTCAACCCTAATAGACCTGCCCTAATAGGTAATCTAATCGATGATGACTATCAAGATGTCACCGGTAAAGAATTTAGAAAAGAGTTCATGACTGGTATAAGAACTAAGGGAGAATCATTCGTAACCTATTGGTATAAAAGTCCTGAAGATACTCGAATATATCCAAAAACTGCTTATTTTAAACTCTTTCCTGAATTCAACTGGGTAATTGCAAAAGGATTTTATTATAATGGAATTAATGAAATCATAAAAACTGAAACAGAAGAACATCGTAAAAATTTTATTTTAAGAATTATCCTTCTAGTAACTCTAATGTCTTCAGCTTTACTATTGTACTATTTTACATTTAAAATCATCCTTAAAAAACAAGAAAGGAGATTGAAACAGTATAAAAACGATTTGACCAATAAAAATAAATTACTTGAAGATGAAATAGTTAATTCTAAGAATCGAGAACTAAAGCTAGAAAATCTAAATAAGTATGTTACAAGCTTATATGATCTCACACCAGTAGGCATTGTGTTGGTCAAAGTTGATGGAATGGTAATATCCCGTATTAATGAAGCTGCTGTAAAATTGATCGGCCTTGAAAAAAATAATATTCTCGGCAAAAAATGCAATAAGTGCTTCTGTCCTTCCCTGGATGGAACTTGTCCTGCCATAGATACCAATAATTCTTTGATCAATGTTGAAAGAACGATTATTAATTCAAGGAATGAGATCATACCTGTATTGAAAAATGCTAAGAGAATTACAATAGATAACGAAGATTATATTCTCGAATCTTTTATTGATATAACCGAGATTAAAAAGAATGAAAATGAATTGATAAAACTTCAAAAAATTGCTGAAAATGCGAATAGATCCAAATCGCTTTTCTTGGCAAATATGAGTCATGAAATAAGAACTCCAATGAATGTAATAATGGGTATGTCAAATTTATTGATCGAGACAGAAACGGATGAACAAAAAAAAGATCTACTAGAGTCAATTAAAGTCTCCTCAGATTCACTATTAAACATTATAAATGATATTTTAGACCTTTCAAAAATCGAATCAGGGAAATATACTTTCGAAAAGATCCCTTTCAATTTTTACAAATTATTATCCAGCATTAAGGATATCGGAGTATTCAAAGCTAAAGAAAAAAATATCGAATTTAATATCGAATATTCCAGTGATGAGATACCAAATTTTGTAATCGGTGATCAAGTTAGGATAAAACAGATAATAATTAATTTAGTCGGAAATGCTTTAAAATTCACTGAAACCGGTTATGTAAAACTAATTTTAGAAATTAAAAATAAATATAACAA
>JAQIDB010000136.1 GCA_027858225.1 Candidatus Delongbacteria bacterium | reverse complement strand
ATACATTTCGTTGTAATTTGCCATTTCATGGTACTCCTTGTTTTTGTTCATGTTTTGTTTCGCAACTGTAATATAAACAATTACAAAGTGGGTACCATGTTTCTTTAGCGGACACTTTTCATCATAAATCATATTGATAAATGCTTGAATATTCATTATGTTATTATCCTTAATATTAATTTATTTAATAATAAAACGGAGGTAAACATGGATCATCTTTCAGTAGCAATAGATCATGCTAAAAGTCTCGGAGCTGACTATGCGGATATCAGGATTCAAAAGACCCAGAAAGAAGTTATATTTCTTATGGATCTCAGTTTAAAGAACACCAGTAAAAATGTAACACATGGATATGGAATAAGAATTTTTAAAAATGGAGCATGGGGTTTTGCTCATAGTTATATTTTTACAGCAGATGCAGTTAAAAAAACAGTGGAAGAAGCTTTTAAAACGGCAAAGTTCTCAGCAATGATCAACAAAGATGATCCCTTGAGACTGGCACCTGAGAGAGGATATATCGATTCTTACTCTACAAAAGTATTGATCGATCCGTTGAAAGTTTCATTAAAAGAAAAAGTCGATCTGATGATGGAAGTAAATCAAACAATGCTCAACTATGAAAAAATAAAAAGAGCTACTTTCTTTCTTGAATGCTACAATGATGATAAATATTTTGCATCAACTCTAGGAAGTAGAATTCATTCAAATATTACATACGTATATCCGAGGATAACTGCAACAGCAGTAAATGATTCAGATTCTCAATCAAGATCATTTGATGATGGTGGATATGCAGCAGGTTGGGAGCATATTAAGAAGATGAATCTTATAGAGCATGCTGATAAAATAGCAGAACAAGCGATTATGAAGTTAGAAGCAGATGAACCTGGTGAGATTAGACGTAGAGATCTTATTTTAGATCCTGGACATCTTGGATTAACTATGCACGAATCTGTAGGACATCCTACTGAGCTTGACAGAGTTCTAAGATGGGAAGCTGACATGGCAGGTGTTTCTTTTGCAACTCCTGAGAAACTTGGAAATTATCAGTATGGATCAGAGATCGTAAATTTCGTTGGAGATAACACTTTACCATTTGGTCTTGCAACTGCTGGTTATGATGATGATGGAGTCCCAGGACAAAAATGGTATATTATCAAAGATGGTATTTTGAATGAATATGGAACGACCAGAGATTCTCAGCCTTTCTTGAACGATGGTATGAGCAGAGGTTGCTGTAGAGCAACAAATTACTTTGATTTTCCAATTAATAGAATCCCAAATCTTTATCTTGAACCAGGGAAAAAACCACTTTCTCCTCAAGAACTTATAGCTGACACTGAAGATGGAATTTACATTGAAGGAAGAGGATCATTCTCAATTGATCAGCATAGAGTTAATTTCCAGTTCGGTGGAGATATGTTCTGGGAGATCAAGAACGGTAAGAAAGTCAGACCATTGAAAAATGTTCTTTATAAATCATCAAATCCTGAATTTTGGAATAGTTGTGATGCTATCTGTGATGATAGATACTGGAAAGATTTTGGCGTAACAAATTGTGGTAAAGGTCAACCAATGCAAGCTTCAAGGATGACTCATGGAGCTTCGACCGCTAGATTCAAAAATATCAGAGTGGGAGGGTCTAAATAATGAAAAAACAATTTAAACAAGCTGCTGAGTTCATTTCAAAAAATTGTACTGCTGATGATTATAGCTTCTTTATTTATGATACTGATACTCAAGATACTAGGTATGCACAGAATCGAATTACACAAAATATGACCGGAACAAAGCTAAATATAAATCTTAATGTTGCATTCGGTAATAAGACAGGTAGTGCTACTGTAAACTCTTTCGAAGAAAGCTCATTGAAAGATATGATCAAGACTGCAGAAACTATTGCAAAGATGAATAAACCTGATCCTGAATATGTTACAAGTGCTAGTAAAGCTGAATACCCAGTAGTTAACAATGTTGCAGAAGGAACTGAAAAATGTACAATCGATGATATTGTTAAAATGATCCAGAAAGTAATTGATAATGCAAAGAGTAAAAATGCTTTTGTTTCAGGATTAATGACTAGAACAATTTCGGATTTTTATACAAGTACAAAAAATGGATTTGAAGGATTTGACAGATCAAGTTCATTCTCAAATTCAATGACCATGTCTGATAATGTTAACAAGGAAGTTAAAGTTTCGAGATCTGTTAAAGATTTTAATGAATTTCCTATTGATAAAGAGATCGAAGAATTGAATTTTAGGTTTGATACTTTAAGTGAACCTAAAGCAATCGAAAAAGGTACTTACAATGTTATCTTAAGACCACAGGCTGTATTAAATTTCTTTAGCTTCTTATTATATTTCTACGATAGAAGAAGTGCAGATTATAAAATTACACCTTTCCACGATTCGATAGGAAAAGAGATATTTGGTAAAGATTTTTCAATAATATCGACATTCAGTGATCCAAGCATTACTGCCAGTCCATTTAGTGCTGATGGTATTATTGGAAAAGATATTGAATGGATCAAAAACGGTGTCTTAAAAAATCTTTTTACAAATAGATCATATGCAAAAAAGATCGGTGTAGAGCCAAATCTTATGGCTAATTTAATTATTAGCGGTGGTGATACAGACGAAAAAGAAATGATGAAGAAAGTTGATAATGGTATTATCATTAATAATTTCTGGTATATTAGAAATGTAAGTACAAGAAAAGGTGAACTGACCGGTCTTACAAGAGATGGAATGTATTACTTTGAAAATGGAGAAATAAAACACTCTGTTGTGAATCTTAGATTTAACGAAATGGCGATTGAAGTTACAAAGAGAATTCTTGCACTAAGCAAAGAAGAGCAGTTAACGGATAATGTACGTGTCCCATCAATGCTGATCAAAGATTTCACATTTGTAGACACAACAACGTTTTAAAGTCAGAAGTAGGGAACGCAGGAATGCGTTCCTTACTAAAATATATTTACAGGATGAACAGGACATAAAATGAATATTCAGATATTTGGTAGAAAGAAGAGTAAGGATACGAAGAAAGCAGAGAGATTTTTTTCTGATAGAAGAATTAAATTTCATTCAGTTAACCTTGATGAAAAAGAAATGAGCAAAGGCGAATTTGAAAGAGTGAAAAGTGCTCTCGGTGGGGCAGAGGGAATGATCGATAAAGATTCCAAGCAGTTTAAAAAGAAATTTCAATATATGGAATATGATGTTGAAGAGGAATTAGTTGAAGATCAGAGTTTATTGAAGCTTCCTATTGTAAGGAACGGGGGAAAGGCTACTATTGGTTATGACCCTGATGCATGGTTGGAATGGATCAATAAAGAAAAATAAAATTATAATTAAGGATATGATAATGAATAACAGTGAATATAAAGCAATTATCACAATTGCAGTTGGCAATGAGGTGGAAGCACACGAATTTTATAAAGGTGTTGCTGATAAAGCAACTGATGCAAGTTTAAAATCTATATTTAATGAACTTGCAGAGGATGAATTAAAACACAAACAACTTCTTGAAGGATATTTGAATAATGATCTGAAAGAAATGACGTTCAATGAAACTAAAGATTATAAGATCACGGAATCACTTCCTCTCCCTGAACTTTCAATGGATATGAAGTATACTGACGCTATAGTACTTGCAATGAAGAAAGAGAAGGATGCAGTAGAGATGTATAATAAATTCGCTGATGCTAGTGTAAATGAAGAGCAAAAGAATATATTCTTAGAGTTGTCAAAGATGGAAAAGGGGCATAAAGCTAAGTTAGAGGATATTTACAATGATACTGCTTTTGTAGAAGTTTGGTAGATTGTCATTTTATTTATTTGAATTTGTTGTTCGTCGTATTTTCTTCAGGATTCTCTTTTTAATAATCGTATTCTTTTTGTTCTTTGAGATATCTTCGTAATGGATAGGTTCATTTGAGACTATAACGTTTTTAGAAGCATCGTTAGCGATCACATAAAAGAATCTCTTTGATGTTGCGATAGGTGTTTCCCAAGAAGTCGTAACCACTGTTGCAACACTATCAAAAACAGCATAAGGGACATTTGATGAATAAACTGTGTATGAAGAAGCTCCTGTAACTGAACCCCATCCAAATGTAAACGTTGTATCAGTGACAGATACTATAGGATTTCCGGGTGCAGACAATTCGATTTCATAATACTCAACGGCACCAATCTCAGGAGCTGTTCCAAAATAATTCGTATCAAGTATATGGAACCCGTTTACTGCCAATCCTGTATTTATACACGGAGAGGTTGTAGGATCAATAACCAAATCATTTGTAGACGGATCAATACACATAGGATCAGAACTAACATTATCTACCCCAACGATTCCGGTTAAGTCCTCAATATTATTATTATAGAAGTGCAAACTGTCAGGATTGTTTACTCCAGCTGAAGAAGTTCCATCATTCCAGATTATATTGTTTACAAAGTCAACTCCGTAAAATCCGGATGTATTATTAATTCCGTTAGTTGGATTATAGATAGTGTTATTATAAGCATAAGTTAAATCCATAACATTATTAAATACGATACCATTTCTTATCATGGCTCCTGCATCAGCAAAATTTATTTTATTATAATAGATTTGAGCGCTGCTACTTTCGATATTGATGCCGCTTACAACAGCTGAAATAGTATCTGTTATCCAAATATCATTATCTTCAACGACTGTGTCAGTTCCACCGAGAACATTAATTGCAATTTTACCCAATAGTTTATCTTTACTTGAAGCACTTGCAACAAAAGTTATAGTGTTGTTAGTTATTCTACCACTGCTAGAACTGGATATTTGAATACCGATATCTCCATTTTCAATATCGTTATTATCAATAAGCATTCCATTTGTATTTTGCACTTGAATACCTACCTGTTGTCCAAATTTACTTGAAGCACTTGCATCAAAAGTAATAATATTATTTGTAATTCTTCCTGATGCTTTGGTGTTTTTATTATTTGAAACTATTTCTATGCCAGTATTAAAGTTGTCGATTGTTGTGTTAATAATGTCAACAGATGCTGCATCCATAGCAGAAATACCACTGGCCAATAACTCAGCATCAGAGTTATAAATTTTAGAATTGTTGATATTTAAAGTTGGACTGCCTCCTGTTGGATCAAAAACGGTTAGTTGAATATCACTTAATTCAACACCATGGAGCTGGGCTGTTTGTGAGATATTAAGTGTTTTTGTTGTTAAGTCCAATCCATCATTTATTTTTTGTATAACAATTCTTTCATCGTTAAAATACTTTCCCGCAGGTTGGATAGGTGTAATTAATTGTTTTATGTTAATTGTAGCCAAATTGGCACCGTTGAAATGAAGCTGTGAACCAGCTCCCAATGCAATAACATCGAAATCAAATGCGGATGCTTTACCTTCAAAGTCAAGCACTACAACTCCACCATCAGGTATATTCAGATCTGAAACAGTTCCTGCGGGTGTTGGAATTATAGAAGCTAATGGAACTGCAGCCTGTTTTGTGTTTCCATAAGTTCCCATATTTACAGGAGGGTATATAACTTCAGGAGTTGCCATGGGATCAATTAGTGTAGTAGGATCACCGGCATCAATACAAGGTGAGTTTAATGAAAGGTGATAATCATATCTGTCAGCAATTAAAAGAGTAATATCCCCAGTGAATAATGGAGGTCGTACAAATCTAGGATTTGCTGAAAGATTACCTTGTCCTTCAACATATTCATTTATATTACAGTAGGAAAATATATTACTAGGGTTAGGAAAAGTATTATCAGAAATCAAAAACTGATCAAGATATGATTCATTCCCATTGTTCCATATGATACTATTTTTTATCACTGGATAGTTGTCGTTGGAAACAATATGGATACCACCCCCACCATATTCTTTAGAAGTTTTCCCAGGTAGTATATAGTTGTCGGCAATAGTTGTATTTATAAAGTCAATATTAGTTGGGTTTTGGGTAAAACCGGTATTAAAGTAGACTCCACTTCCATCCATAGCTGAATTATGTGTTATTAAAAGGTTCGCAAATTCTTGATGCTTTACTGGAAGTCCAAACATTTCATTAAATTTTGCATATATTCCACCACCGGAAGTGAAGGCATCGTTATATTGTATCTTACAGTATTTGAGTTTGAGATCAAGATGAGATAATATATTTATGAACAGTGCGCCACCGAACCCTCCCATATCATTTGCTTTGTTGTAATTAAATTTGGTATTTTGAATACTAACAGACATATCAGACATTGCTCCGTCATAATCTTCGATATATAATCCACCACCATTTGCAGCTTTGTTTGATAAGAAAGAACAATAATTCATACTGATTATGCTTGGTGCAACACTAGGATTATTATAAATATAAAGACCACCACCATTTTCGGCGTTATTGTTCTTAAATATACAAGTTGTAAAGTTGACATTACCAGCTACCACGTAGACAGCACCACCGTTATAAGTAGCATGATTGTCAAGAAATCTACAATTAATAAAGTCAACACTTGATTCACTAATACTAATAGGTCCATCTCCAAGGGAATACATTTTAGTAAATATTGTAGAATTGAAAGTGGATACTTGTAGAGGATCTGCATTACTAATAATAATACCTCCCCAGGTGGGATCAGTAGCACTTAATGCACCAAAAATAATAGGATCAATTGAAGTACCATTAGATTTTACGACACCGTAGATATTCATTTTTACATTTGAACTGAATCGTACCTCTGTCCCAGCACTAATTGTAAGTGTGTCACCAAGGTTAACAGTGTAATCACTTGTAATTGCTTTAAAATGAGACCAAGGCCCGATCTGTCCAGCAAAAATGACCGAAGTTGAAATCAAAATAATAAATAAAATTGCTCTTTGTAAATTTATCATAATTACTCCTCAATATTATTCAAATAAATATATTTAATTTTCTAAGTCGTTGCTCTATTACACGATACTTAAAATCAAGTAAAAATGCAATTATTATATAATGTGATTTCTCAACTAAAAAAGATTATCTAATACTAATTTCGTTAGCATCTCGCAGATTTTTTTTCTTAGGTCTTTTGATTACAATAGTCTTTTTATCTAATGTAATAGGTTTTTCAATGTTTGATTTAGAAGCATCTGTACTTGCGATCACATAATAGAAATATTTTGTTTCTGTTACTGAAGTTCCCCATGATGTAGATGCAGTAGATTTAACGTATGAGAAAGTTCCGTAAGGATCTGTTGAACTCCAAATTTCATAAGAATTTGCATTAGCAACAGCATTCCAAGTAATAGTTGCCCAACCTGAATTCTCTGAAATATTAACATTTGAAGGAGAGCTTGGAGCTGTAATAACAGCAACGTAAAATTCTAAAGCTCCAACATCTGGATTATCTCCATAAAAGTTAACCCCAAGTTCATGAAAATCTTTAACTTTTATGCCTGTATCAATACATTGGGAATTATCATTTAAATAAAAGTCGCTGATCTTAACTGATTTATAAATCGGATCACTTTTAAAGTTATCTTTATCTTCCAGCATCCCAGATTTTTCACCTAGTATGTCGTTATTATAGGCTAATAATATATTAATATCACTGTAAACATGTCCATTAATATTACCCCAAACTATATTGTTATAAAAGTCTGTTGGATCGGCAGTTCCAGTGTTATAAAATCCGTAAGTTGCATTATTGATCGTATTGTTAATAAATTGAGAATTGGTACCTAATCCTGATGTGTAGAATCCGTAGTACATAAATTTGGAATCATATTTTGTGAAGTCTATAACATTGTAAGACGCTATAACCGAAGAATTTTCAATTTCGATTCCACTAATACTAGTGGTTTCTGTATCTGGGGAAGTGATTAAATTTGATGTAACTTCCATATTTGAGCCATTAAGCACATAAATGCCTTTTTTGTTACCACCCTTAGAAGATGCACTAGCAACAAAAGTTATCACATTATTCGTTATTCTACCAGATGATTGTGAAGCTTCAATTCCATCATCTGGATTTATTATTTCATTGTTGTCAATATCAGCATTAGTATTGGCAACAGAGATACCAGTATTTTTACCAGGTCTTTTAGAAGATACACTAGCAGCAAAAGTTATTACATTATTAGTTATCCTTCCTATTCTAGTAGCTTTGCCTAGTGGAGGAGAGTAAATTCCAGTGTCAAAATTTGAGATAACATTGTTTGTTATAGTGAAATCTAATGAATTTTGTATATTTATACCGTATTCAGTAAGCTCTACATTAGGGTCATTAGTTTTAATATATATTCTGGAATCATTCAGTATTGAAGGTTTATCTGAAGCTATTGTTATAGACATATCGCTAAAATCTACACCTGTACAATTCATTTGTTGAATATTCAATGTATAGTTTACAAATTTGTTTTGTACTGCTTCTTCTACAATTAATTTTTCAAATCTAGTTGTATATAGATCGCCTATCTTTTGCCCAGCTACCTGTAAATAATTTATTTCGATAGATTGAGTATCATTAGGTTTAATAAATAATTTTCCACCATCTGCTATGATAATCTCATCAAATTTGACTTGATCAGAAGCCCCAGAGCAATCCATTAAGACCACTTCTAACGGATCAATAAATATAGACATTCCTTCTTCATATGGTGGAGTCTCAAATTTTGAAGTTGTAGCTTCATCAGTCAATCCCCAAGCACCTATGTTTGGTTTGGTTCCATCCCATTCACTACCAAGTTCAGGATCTCCTCTATCTACACAAGGTGACATCAAAGAAAGGTGATAATCACCTCTAAGATAGTCTACATAGGTTCCAGCACCAATACCTTCTACTACACGATTGAATAATGATTCAGCAGATATATTGCCCTGTCCTTCAATATATGAAGTAGAATTTGAATATGAAATAAAGTTACCTAGATTTACAGTTGGTTCTATTTGAATGTCAGAAGGTCCTCCGGATTTGAAATTATCCCAGAATATTGAATTTTTAATTTGGAAGTAATTGCCGTTATGTACTATGGATAATCCACCTGCTCCAGTCTTACCACCAGTGTTTAAGTTATTTACAAAATTATTGTTAAAGAACTTCAGATCTACAGGATTTTTTAGTTTTCCTGTATTGAAATAGAATCCACCGTAGTTGTAGCCTGAATTGTTAGAAACAATATTATTACTGAATACAAAATTCTTAAGATAAAAATCTCCTTCCTCAAAACATTTTATCCATCCACCACCAGCATTATAAGCTTGGTTATACATTATTTTATTGCCGGCTATTTGTAATTCCATATATTCAGTAGCAAAAACATTGATACCACCACCGGCACCAGAAAGGCTACCATCGCTATAAACACCATTGCTAATAATATCATTTTCGGTGATCTGAACAACATTAGTATATACGAGAGGATCAACTACTGCTATACCACCTCCACCTAATTGGGTAGATCCAGCTTCAGAAACGATATTATCCTTGATCAGATTCTTTTCGATAATAGTTTCGAATAATTTATTTGCATCGTTATTATTAATGTATATACCACCACCTTCAAATTGAGCGTCATTGTTAATAATTTTATTTTCATATAAATGAATACCACAAGAATTAAAATTAAATCCACCACCTCTGATAGCTTTATTATTCTGTATCTCGCAATACGAAATAGAGAGTAAAGAACTGATTGCACTGATAGATCCTTCCATGCTAGCTTTTTGAGTAGTTTTATCAATATTGTCAACTATACAATATTTCATATAAGATGAATCTTTGCCATCATTACTATTATAGAATTCAATTCCTTGCCAAAAATCATATCCTGAAACAGA